>JALYLE010000213.1 GCA_030774375.1 Chloroflexota bacterium
GGCCACGCTCACCGGAGCAGGTATCGCGGACCGCAACGTCTCTTATCGGCAGCTCATCGACCGCCGCGAGCAGCGGCGCAGCGCGGAGATCGAGGCCGAGAAGCCCGAGCCCGACCGGATCCATGCGGCTGTCGCCGCCCTCCGTGAAGATCAGCATCGGCTGATGCGTGACTCGATCGACCTCGTGCTGCGCGAGGGCTCGAGTGCCTCGATCTTCTCCGAACCTGATGCCGCGGCGGAGTTGTCGAACGCCGACGCAACCGCGCGCATGCTCGCTCACCTGACCGAACTCGCCGCCATGACCCCAGAAGATGTGGCCGCCGAGCAGGCGAAGGTCAGCGCCCAGCTCACCGCGCTGGAGGAAGTGCAACAGGCCGCGGAGCGCGGACGCTGGCAGGCGGCCCCACCCGCTACACCCTCGGCGCCACCTGGGCCGTCCCAGCCCGTCCCAGCGCTATCTCCGCCGGTCAACCGCGGCCTCCACGTCGTGACCGACGCCGAGGCGGAAGACTTCGCCGACCAACGCAATCTTTGGCATCGCATCGCGTAGAGCGACGGTGAGATCTCGTCGGGGACGTCGGCGGCGACCATCTCAAGATCGTTGAGGGTGAAGGCGATGGCTCGGGTCACGGCTTAATTGAGTAGGCGATTTTTGGTCGCCGGTGTCGCGATTCGACAGCAGCATTCGGAATCATCCGAGGTGTCACCGCACCGTCTCCCTCGTCTTCTCTAGAGTCCTCGACTACAGGCCGCCTTGAGCCGACCGGACTCGGAGGCGGTAGCGCCGTTCACCTTGCCGGCCGCAGCGGCTGCCGCGCCCTTTGCCTTGCCGGCCGCCGCGTTGGCAGCACCCTTGGCTCGGGCAGCGGCCGATACCTCCGCGCCGTGGGTCTTGGCCAGGGTCGAAACCGCCTGGCCATGGGCGCGGCCACTGACGAAGTCGGCCGCCTTGGCGACCCCGCCGTCGTCGCCTCGAGCCGGGGCCGTCGCGGCGTCAGCGATGCCCGTGTGGGTCGCCACGCCCGCCCAGAACTCGACCGCTGCCCGTTCATAGAGCAGGCCCATCCGCAGGGTCACCCCGCGCCAGTGCTCGATACTGCGACTGAGGAGGCCTGGGCCGGCGCCCCCGTCCTCGAATCGCAGCCCAGACTCGTACCCGGCCAGCTGCGCCCGATGCAGGGCCAGCTGCTCCTGGGCGATGGCAAGCCTCGCCGTCGTCGGCTCGAGGTCGGCGAAGAAGAGCTGGAGCAAGGCGAGATCTCGCAGCTCCGTGGGTTCCCTTGCTGGACGGCCGAGCCAGCCGCGGAGGGCCTGGCGCCCCGCGTGAGTGATCGTGAAGAGTCGTCGCCGCCGACCATCTTGTTCTCGCTCTTCGGTCAGCAGCCCGAGCTCCACCAAGCGTGGAGGCTCCTTGTACAGGAGTGCGTGCGGGAAGGACCAGAAATGGCCGATCGTCGCCGCGACGTGGCGTTTGAGATCGTAGGGCGTCGACGGACCCTCGCGCGCGAGCAGGCCCAGCACCAGGTACGAAGTCGGCGTCAGCTGCGCCGTGGCGTTGGTAGGCTTCTCGATTGACATCATCCATAACGTACCATACTCTTATGACGGTCTCGCAGGGACGATCGTCAGATTGGCGGGGTGACCTGCGAACTCCCA
The DNA here is from genome assembly GCA_030774375.1 of Chloroflexota bacterium. The sequence goes on from JALYLE010000213.1 coordinate 1,657, forward strand.
TGGAACGGTGGAGGCGGACGACATGGCGGTCCAGGTTATGGCGGTCAAGGGCATCGACGCACGGCAGATCGAGGCGTTCAACAAGGGGTACCGCGACGCTCCGTCGAACTTCACGCTTGGAATCGAGGCACGGAGCATCTGGGAGGGCCGCGGCCTCGGGAACCTGGGGAAGGTGGGTCCGTGGTCCCTGGGCGGCCAGATGATGGAGAAGCCAACGCGGGACTTTTCGGTCCAAATCGGGTCCTGGAGGGAAGTCGGCGACGCGCTCGGCGTGGTGGGTGCCGACGATCGCATCGAGCCAATCGAGGCGGCCATGCTGGGCTTGGCCTCCTGTGTCAGCGAGGCGATCACTCTCACCTGCGCCGCCCGTGGGCTGCCGCTGGAGGGCCTTGAGGCCAACGCCCACGTAGATGTCGACCCGGGCCCCATCACCGGCGCCAAGGAGCCTGCCGACTGGGACAACACGATGAAGTCCGTGCGGGTCGACGTCACGGTGAAAGGCGATCTCTCGGCCCAGGATCGCGCGGTCGTCGAGGACGGCGCCAAGCGCTCGCCGGTCCACTACATGTTCTCGAAGACCGGCCTTCTCAAGACCGAGTTCCACTACCAGAAGTAGTCGATCACTGGTGCCGCCGTTGCCCGGGCTTTCGCGATGACGAGATCGGCTCGAAGGTCCTCGCTGCCCGGGCTCATCACTTGGCCGGCGCGGCCCGCCCGGTGCAGCCGGTATCGTCGGCGCGCCGCCCGACCGGGCCACGTCCACGAATCGCTCGGGGTGACCGCCAAAGGGGAAAGGGTCCATGAGAGGCTATCCGCTCGCCCCGGCGCAAGTGGGCATCGCGTGAAACTGATCGACCGAGAGCGCGACCTTTCCGTCCTGCCTAGCGACGACCCCGAGCTCCAAGGGTTGAAGCGGGATCGCCGCGAGAGCCGTCAGTACAGGTGAATCGGTGCCCGAGTCGGTTGCGGTCCGCTCGGACTGCGGCTGAGGTTGTATTCAACCGGGCCCTCGGCGAGCGCCAGGACAAGGAGGGGCAGGATGGCGTACCAGCGTGCTCGGGTCAGGAAGGTTGCATCATAAGGCGGCTTTGGCGTCAGACTTAGGCCAGGGCGCATGCTTAAGGGCATCCCGCGAGGACACCCATCTGCGCGCGGGCGCTCGCCTCAAGCCGAGCTCTCATGCGTGCCCTCGGGCTCGATTAGGCGCCTGAGCTTGCCGACCCGGATGCTGCCGACGCCGCGGACCTCCGAAACCAGATACGCCTCACTCCCGAGCACCCAGATGTCGCCTTGGCGTGGAGGTGCCGCCGAAGGTCCCACAGCGATGGTGAACTCCCGCGGGGTCGGGGATGGGACGAGAGCTCCCTGTCGGACCTTCCGTCGAATTGCCTCGCCTTGTCGACTCATGGCCGTTTGGCGCCTCCTCTAGCGCACGCCTGCAAAGTGTAGGCGCCGCCGAGCGCACGCTTCAGTGGCGGTGCGCTATCTCGAAGGGCGAACCAAGCCAAACGGCGGTGACATGATTCAGAAGGTCTTCGGGCAGGCGCCGGCCGGATCCTCGAGAATATCCACGGCGACGCGTTGCCCGGGCTCATGGAGCGCGGATCGATTAATCCCGCTACGCTCAGCCACTTCCGGAGCTTGCTCGCCGGCTACAGCAGATCGCCCTCTCGCGCCAGACGAGGCCCCCAAGCCGCAACCGATCAAGGTGCCGACTTCTACGCTTTGGTGCGGCGTTCTGTGCGCCCTACGAGACCGGTGGGGAGTGGCGAGCTATGGGGTTCCCGTGTTGATTGCCTCGCCCGGGCGAGGCCGAGGCGAGTTCGCCTATCGCGCGGTCGCCTCCGCCATCCCGGCGCTGGCGACGACCTCGTACCGCTCCACCGATACGACGTCTGCCTGGATCTGTTCGACCGCTTCCTTACGGATTTGTTCGGCAGCTGCCTCACTCGCCCGACGTGCCTCCTCGGTCTCGAACAGGGTGATTGCCAGTCCCTTGCCGGTGGCCCGGTCGAGCAGCCACAGGCCGCCCTTGAACCCGGCCATCCCTTCGGCTGCCGGGATCACGGTCTCCTTTATCACCCGAACGCCCTCAGCGGCTCGGTCCGGCGCAGCCTGGGTCGTGGTGACTCGTGCGAACATGCCCAATCCTCCTCTGCTTGCTGGTTCGCCGGGAGTTTATGCCGATCGAGGCGGGTGCGCCGGCTGACGGCCCGCGCCCGGCTTTGGTATCAACCCGAGAAGTCACCAGCCGATGCTAGGCACTTGGGGAGGTTGAGGTCCATTCCCAGGCGGGGATTCAGGATCGTGGAATGGTACGAAAACGGTCATCCGCTCTGGGGCGGCCGCATGCCATTCGGTGATCCTGCATGATCTCCCCCTGCAATTGCGGTCCCTGCCCACAGCCGTTCGTCTCCGGACCGAGGTCGCGAGCGACCAGGCTT
>JALYLE010000214.1 GCA_030774375.1 Chloroflexota bacterium
CGTTCTTCCAGACCGCCTCAGGCGGTGATGAGCCGAGCGCGGAGCCGTTCGAGGCGGCTGCGGACGCTCGCGTCGTAGAGCTGGTCACCGATGCGCACCGCGATGCCGCCGATGAGCAATGGGTCGACCTGTTCGCGGATCTCGATCTCGTTGTGGGTGAGCCGCCGGAGCCGGTCAGCAATTGCGCTGCGCTCCTCATCGTCGAGCGGCAAAGCCGAGCGGATCTCGGCACGCTCGATCCCGCGCTCGCGCCGGAGGAGCTCATTGAAATGAGCGACCATGCGCGGCACCGATCGCGGCAGCCCGCGTCGGACCATGAGCAGGATCAAATTCATCGCCTCGCGGGCGACGCCATCCCCGCTGACGCGACGAAGGATGCGTTCCTTCTGGGCAAACGGGATTGCCGGGTGCTCGAGCAGCGCGCGGAGATCAGGCAGGGCAAAGAGCTCGGCGAACCGACCGAGGTCCTGAGCCCATCGGTCCAGGGTGCGGTCGGCGCGACCGATCTCGAAGGCCGCGTCCGCGTATCGCCGCGCCGCCGTCTCGCGCCTGGCCATGACTAGTTGCGCGCCTCATCGGAGGTGGCCACCTCGGCGAGGAACTCCTCGACCAGGCGGCGCTGCGTCTTGGCATCCATCTGCTGGCGGATGAGCTTTCCGGCCGCCTCGAGTGCCAGGTCAGCGACCTGGGTGCGCAGCTCGGCGATCGCCCGCTCCTTCTCAGCATTGATCTCCTGGCGAGCTCGCTCAGATGCCTGCTCCGCGTCGGCGCGAGCCGCGGCGAGGATCTCGACGCGAGCGTCCTCGGCCATCTTCGTGGCGCGTGCCAGCATGGCCTGCGCCTCTTTGCGTGCCTCGTCCAGCGCCGCCGCACGCTCAGCGCGGGCCAGCTCGCGGTCGCGTTCGGCCGCTGCCGCGTCCTCCAGGCCCTTCTTGATCCGCGCCGACCGCTCGTCCATCAAGCGCAGCAGCGGCTTGAACCCGAAGCGATTGACGAGGTACAGGACGGCCAGGAAGTTGACGATCTGCGCGATCAGCTTGAACCAATCGACACCGAACGCGTTGAAGAACTCCATCGGGCGCCTGGGCCGTCTAGGCGACGAAGACGAGGATGAGCGCGACCACCAGCGCGTAGATGGCGACCGCCTCGGTGAGTGCGATGCCCAGCACGAACGGCACGAAGAGCGTGTTGTACGACTCAGGGTTGCGCCCGATCGCCTCCATGGCCTTCGAGACGCCGATGCCGAGGCCGATCCCAGGGCCGATGGCCCCCAGACCGATCGCCAACCCTGCGGCGAGAGGTGTCAGATCCACGTGTTGCGTTCCTCCTACGTGCCCTCCGGGATGGGGAAGGGCGTTCCCGTCATCCCTCGCTGGCAGCGGCGCCGGCGGGATGGTGACTCTGATCCGGCGACCCGTGGTCGCCTTCGGCGCCGGTGGCGCCCTCAGCGTGATGCTCGATGGTGGCCAGGACGACGTATGTCATGGCCAGCAGGGCAAAGACGAGTGCCTGGACGATGCCGAAGAGAAGCTCGAGGCCAAAGACCACGAACACGAAGACGGGTCCGATGGCGAGCAGGACCAGCACGAGAACCTCGCCGGCAAAGACGTTGCCGAAGAGCCGCATCGAGAGCGAGATGAGGCGCGAGAGATTGCTGATCAGCTCAATCGGCCCCATCAAAGGTGCAAGCAGCCTCGGCTCAGGAAGCAGCACCTCCTTCAGGTACCCGCCGAGGCCCTGCATCCGGATCCCAAGGCTCACGAAGGTCACGAAGGCGACAATCGCCAGCGCGAGCGTGAAATTGAGGTCGGCGGCCGCGGCGCGCACGAACGGCACGAGGACCTTCTCGCCATGCTCAGTCGCGTAGTAACCGATCGTCCCGACCCCGGGAAGGATCCCCATCCAGTTCGCGACCAGGATGAACATGAAGATCGTGGCGATGAGTGGCAGGATCTGCCGCCACGCCCGGCCGCCCTGGTCGCGCACCACGCCGAAGATGAACTCGAACGGCAGCTCGACCAGCGTTTGCGTGCGGTTCGGCACGATTCGCGCTCGGCGCGACACATACAGCGCTGCGGCCAGCAGGATGATCGAGGCGATCCATGCGCCAACCATGCTGTTGGTGACCATCCACGGACCGATTGCGAAGAGCGGCTCGGCCTTGAGCGAGACGTGTACCACTGCGCCGATCTACCTCCTCAAGCTCAAGCGCGCGACGTCCCAGATCGTATACATCGCCGCACCGATCCCCACCACCATGCCGATAAGCGTGAAGACCGGGCTGGTTCGTAGCCAGTTGTCCAGGAGCAGGCCCGCGCCCAGGCCCAGCACGACCGATATCGCCAGTCGCAACCCGAGGTCGAAGACGAGTCCTACCCCAGGCGCAGGTCGCTCGCGCTTGCCGTCCCTGGGGTCCTCATTCGTCATCAGGCGAGCCCATCCCTGCGTGCTGGATGCGGCGTCGCTGGACGCGAATGTAGAGCCAGATGCCACCGATTGCGACGAGATTCCCGACCATGAACCCGCTCAACACGAACAAGGGCGAGGTTCCGAGGATCCGGTCCGCGACGAGCCCGGCCACCGTGCCAGTCAGCATGGGGATCATGACGATCGCGGTCACGTGGCCCAGGATCCTGACGAGCCCCGCGCTGGTGCCGTGTGTCATTGCGAGTTCGACTCAGAGCGGTCGGACGGCGCGAGTATACCGGAGCGTCTTGGATGTGGCGACCCAACGGGCCTAGCCCGGGCCCCCACGACCTTGCGGTCAAGCGGCGTTCCGCTGCGCAACTTGTCACCTGCTGCTGTCATTCGCGTTAAGCGAGTTCCGACCGGTTGAGCCACGACGTGGTGCCCGCGGCTGAGCACGAATCTCGTTCCAGGAGGCCGGCGGCTGCTCCTTGAGTGACTTAGTGCTGCTGGCATTCGCACATGACGAGTCGAAGACCGTGCCGACGGGTAAGCCCGCTGGCATTCGCATATGACGAGGCGAGCGCCGTGACGCGTCCGGAGGTAACGGCCTCAACGGGATACGGCAGCCGTCACCCGCTCTCGCGTCCAGGGCACCCCCGGGACGGGGAACCGGTCCGCAACGGCAGCGACGCGCTCGCGTACGCGCTCCTGGGCGTCGACGTCGCCGCGAGCCGCGATTCCCTCCACGATCATCGCGCCGATCTCGTGCATCTCGGCCTCGCCCATGCCGCGGCTGGTGACCGCCGGCGTCCCGAGCCGAATCCCGCTGCCGACCATGGGGGGGTTGGGGTCATACGGGATGGTGTTCTTGTTGACCGTGATGTTCACCTCGCCGAGGGCGGCGTCGGCCTCCTTGCCGGTCACGCCCAGCGGCCGCACGTCGACGAGCATCAGATGGTTGTCCGTTCCGCCGGTGATGACCGATGCGCCGAGCTCTGCGAGGCGT
>JALYLE010000215.1 GCA_030774375.1 Chloroflexota bacterium
GGCGAACATCTCTAATGTCGCGGCGGCCGCCACTCCGTCTCCGGGAACGATCCCCCCGAACACCGCCACGCGGCCAACGACCGACGTTCCTGGGTCCGGGCCGCCCCCAGCCATCTTCGCCGGGATCCTCCTCCTCGCCTTCGTCGTCCTCTTTGGGCTCCGGTTGCTGCGCGGAATCCGCACCACCCGCTGAACATCCCTGAGACTACGCGGCAGGGCTTCCCCTTCGGGGCTCCGTCACCATGGGGTACGGACTGACGCGAACACCTGCCGTGCTCAGGCGTCCGCGGTCGCCGATGAGGCCGGGGGAGCTGGGCAGCTAGCCTGACGCGGGCACGCCTTCGGTTGGCGACGGCTTCACGGGTTCTGTGGGCGGAACGGGAGCCAGACGCTTCTCCGAAACAAGCGCACTGTCGAGCAACCGGACGAACGGCGCGGCCGCGAGGGCCTTGAAGATCTCAAGCGCCTCGTCGGCGGCCTGGCGGGCCTCCGGGTGGCGCCCACCGAGCATCGTGACCATCCCCAGCCCGGCCACCGCCAGCGCGTATCGTGCGCCGAGCTCGCGCCATCGGCGCATGGCGTCGACGAAGCCTGCAACGGCATCGGCCTCACGCCCCTCGAGTGCCGCCAAGCCGGCCCCTGTCTCGCTGCGTCCGGCCGCAACGACACGCCCGGTCATCTCGGCCATGCGGTCCAGTGCCGCACGCGCTCCAGAGGCGTCACCGATCCAGCAGGCAAGGCGGCTGGCCCGGATCAGCGACGGGTTATCCGGATTTGGTCCGCGGGTGTAGGACGAGACGGCCAGGCGTCGCGCCTCGGCGAACTCGCCGCGGGACATGAGGACGTCGCTGCGGGCGTCCTCCAATGAGGTAATGGCCTGCCCCTCCAGGGCCGCGGCGAGTGGTGCGTTCAGCTCGTCGAGCTCCGCATCCACCGATTCGCCGCGAAGCCCCCGCACATGAAGGTTGTGCAGGCGGGCGACGAAGTCCACTTCCGGTTCGTCGGTGATCGCCTGGCTCGTCTGCTCCAGCGCCCAGTCCCAGTTCCCCAGCTGGATTGCCTCGTCGGTAGCGTTGCCGAGCAGATAGATGCCCTGTCCGCGGTTTCCCAGCTGGTAGGCGCGCTCGTATCCCTCGCGCGCAATCCGGAAGGCGAGCTCCATATCTTCCGCTGCCGCGGCGTAGCTCAGGTTGACTCGAGCGCGAAACTCCTGGACTGTCATCTCGTGTGAGCGCGCGAATGCGACCGCGCCCAGAAGGGTAACGATCGCCTCATGGATCCGCGCCACCTGCGCCAGGGCGGCGCCGCGCGTGACGAGCAGCTCGAGCACCTCGCGGCTCAGCTCCAGACGCTCAGCCGTCTCGATTGTGGCGTCGACGAGCTGGAGCGCGGTCGATGATCGACCCAGGAGCAGATTGTTCCGCGCCCGCTCGGCCATGAGCTGCACGTATTCGACCGACCCCGCCAGGTCCTCGTACTCGGCGGCCGCCCCTTCCAGGATGGAGAGCGCGTCAGTGAGGCGACCAGCGACCGACGTGCCAAACGCCACATCGACCAGAGCGAGGAGGACTCGCGGCCGGTCGTCGGATCCGCGGATCCCTTCGAGCGCTTTTTCAAAATGAGACAGTGCCAGATCGGTACGCCCGCGGTTTAGATGGGCATCGGCAGCCCGCGAGTGAAGCTCCGCCTGGTCTCTCGCGTCGGTCGTGACCTCCAGTGCCTGCTCCAGGTACCCCGCCGACTGCGCGTAGGAGCCGAGAGCGCTGGCGCGATCTGCCGCTCCGCGCAGCGCCACACGCGCCTGCGCTCCCACCGCCTCGCCCTCGGGGCCCTCCGGCTTCGCGCGGTAGGCGGCCACGTAATGCTCAGCAAGAACTCCGGCAATCCCCTCGTCGTCGAGCGTTTCGAAGTAGCGTGCCGCAGCCAGGTGGAGACGTCGTCGCTCGCGGCGCGCCAGCGTGCCATACGCCACCTCGCGGATGACGGCCTGCACGAAGCCGTACTGGCCGCGCTCCGGCGAGCGAGGGTCTGCCTCGATCATGAGCAGCTCGCGCCGCACGAGCGCCCGCAACCGACTCCCGACCTCGTCGGCGGACTGTCCGCTGACTTCCGGCAGGGCATCCGCGCTGAAGGTCTTCCCAATGACCGAGGCCGCCTGCAGTAGCGCCCGATCGGGAGCCTCCAGCGCGTCCAGCCGCGCCGCGACCAGCGCCTGGAGCGACGGTGGAACCGATAGGGTGCTCAGGTCTCCAACCGGCCGGTAGGCTCCGTTGTCGCGCTCGAGCCGCCCCTCGCTGAGCAACATGCGCACCGTCTCGACGGCGTAGAGCGGCACGCCCTCAGCGCGCTCCAGCATGGCGCGGACCACCCCGTCCGGAAGACCGGGAACCAGCCCATCCAGCAGTTGGCGCATCTCCTGGGGAGAGAACGCCTCCAGCACCAGGGACGTGAAGTTGCGCCTTCCTGCGCCCCAGTCCGGGCGGCGGTCGAGAAGCTCCGGGCGAGCCATGCTGATGACGTAGATCGGTCGGTCGCGGGACCACTCCAGGAGGTGATCGATGAAGTCCAGGAGGCCGCCATCGGCCCACTGCAGGTCCTCGAACACGAGCACCACGGTGGCATGGTCGGCGATCCGCTCGAAGAAGGTACGCCAGGCGGCGAAAAGCGACTCGCGGTCGCCCGTCTCACCGGCGCTGCCCTCCAGCCCCAGCAGCTGCGCCAGCCGCGGCTCGATCCAACGGCGCTCGGTTTCATCGCTCACGAAAGTGGCGACTGACTCGGCCAGCTTGGTGCGGACGCTGGCGGGCTCCTCGCTCTCCGCGATGCCGGCGCGGGCACGGACCATCTCGGCCAGAGCCCAGAAGGTGATCCCCTCCCCATACGCCGGTGACCGGCCCTGATGCCAGTATGCGAGCTCAGTAACGCCGTCGAGGTACTTCTGGAACTCCCAGACCAATCGGCTCTTCCCGATGCCGGCCTGGCCCATGATCGAGACCAGCCGCGGCCGTCGCTCGGCACCGGTGGCCAAGTGGAACTCCTTGAGCATGCGCAGCTCGGCCTGGCGGCCGACAAAGGGCGCCTCCAACTGCTCGACCCGCCCGGCCCCGCCGCGACGCGCGACCACGCGC
>JALYLE010000216.1 GCA_030774375.1 Chloroflexota bacterium
GGGGACAACCTGGTGGTCGTTCGACGAGCCCTACACGTGGCCGCCGCCGGACCCAAACCAGCCGATCATCATGCCGTATTCGGTGGCCGGCGTCCTGACCCTTACTTCTCCTGACAAGGCCGTCTTCCGTGCGGATGTCAACGGCGCTCGGCTAGGGTTGACCAGGACGGCGACCAGGACCGGGATGTTCGGCTGCATCTAAGGCGAGGTGACGGCGATGTCCCACCGTGCGGGATCTCCTAAAGGAGAATTTGGAGCCGACGGAGGGAGTCGAACCCACAACCGGCGGTTCACAAATGCGCTCCGTAGCGTCCGCCTGCGTCCGCCCAGGTCTCCGTCACGCTCGGAGTAGCCCATCACACCGATCCGCTGACCGGTGTCATTCGGCCCTGTTGCTACCGCGCGTTGCTACCGTGAGCCAGCGGGGCTCCGCGTCCGCGCGCCTCGCCCGGGGCTCGCCCGCCGGCCTCCCAGCAGGCTACGCGGCTCCGAGGCCGACGCGCGCTCGGAGCGCCGCGCACTTACCGAGCAGATCGAGGCATCGGCAGGGTGGATGGCGCCAGGGAGCAGTCCAAAGCCTCCCCTACCCCAACTCCCTGGGGAGGATCTGACTGAGGCCAGTCAGCTGATCAGCAAGGCGGGCGCCTCGGTCGAGGTCGAGGTGCCATCGGTCGCTCGGAAACCCCCAGTAGCGGACGTCGGTGATCTGCCAGGCGGGCGTCGCTTCGACTTCAACGACGAGATCCACGCAACCACCGTCTGCGCTGTCGATCTCACCCCGGCAGAAGATCACATGACCACGCTCCCCAACAACACCGATCTGCCCGGGCGCGAATCCGAGCGGGACCAAGACCGGATCGAGGATCTCCGTAACCAGGTCAGGACCACCATGTCCCGATCGCGATTGAATGCGAGACCACGGCATTATTGGTGGATGCTATCCGAGGCTGGCGAAACGACACACGTCATGGTGTCCGCCAAGGTCGACGCTGCAGGCTGAGGACCAGGCTGCGCGGCACCCGCCGCGAGGTTGGCGTGGACGGCTTTTGTACGCTTCTTCGCCGGATTGACGACGAGCTGCCGATAGCGCATCGGCGGAGCTAAGACGGACTGTTCCAACAGCCGGCGGAAGAGCAGTCCCCGCGCCTCCGACCGCCGGCGGTTGAAGCGGAACACGAACTCGTCGAGGTAGGCTGCGAGGTGATCAGCCTCGACGCCGCCCTGTTGCGTCCCAGAGTAGCCAGCGCTTGAGGAGCGCCGCGGCCAGCGATCGGATTCAACCTGGATCCACTGGGAAGCCTCGGCGCGAAGCGGAACGTGGCTGAATCACCGGGAGTCAGCGGCCGGGTGCGGAACCCTCAACGGCTTCCCCCCGTTACCCCTGCGGGCTCCGCGCCCGGCCGGCAGCATCAATTATGCACCCGTCCGCCTCACCGTGAACCGCCTCGTCAACCACCCGTTGATTCGCCCCGCTTGCCCGGCCATCGGTTCTCCGGCGAAGATGCGCGCGTGAGCGATCCGAAAAGGTGGCATGACCACCAGCGCGTCTGGGAACTGGAGCGCCTGAACCCGGCGTTAAAGAGGGCGCCGGAGCGGCGCGATCGGTTCATCACGCAGAGTGGCGTCGAGATCAACCGCGTCTATTCGCCTGAGGACCTCCGCGACTCGACCAATGACCCGGATCGCGATCGCCCGCGGTACCAGTTCAGCTCGAAGCCAGCCGCAGAGGACGTGGAAGGCTGGGACGAGATCGATGACCTGGGGCTGCCCGGTGAGCCGCCCTTCACGCGCGGCATCCACCCGACCGGCCATCGCGGGCGGCTCTGGACGATGCGTATGTTCGCCGGCTTCGGAACGGCGGAGGACACGAACGCACGGTTCAAGAAGCTGATCGAGGCGGGCGGCACGGGCCTGTCGATCGCCTACGACATGCCGACCTTGTACGGCTACGACCATGACGACCCCCACGCCGCCGGCGAATTCGGCACGTGCGGCGTGGCGGTCAGCAGCCTCGCCGACATGGAGATCCTCCTGGCGGGGCTGCCGGTCGGCGAGATCAGCACCTCGATGACCATCAATTCGCCGGCGGCCATGATCTGGGCCATGTACATCGTGGCCGCGGAAAAGGCGGGCGTTCCCCGCGACCAGCTCACCGGCACGCTCCAGAACGACATCCTGAAGGAGTTCATCGCCCAGAAGGAGTACATCTTCCCGCCGGCGGCTTCGCTGAAACTGGTCACCGACACGGTGGAATGGGGCACCCGCGAGACCCCGCGCTGGAACACGATCAGCATCAGCGGCTACCACATCCGCGAGGCGGGCTCGACCGCGGTCCAGGAGCTGGCCTTCACCATCGCGGACGGGATCGCCTACGTGGAGGATGCCCTGGCGCGCGGCATGCGCTTCGACGACTTCGCCCCGCGTCTCTCGTTTTTCTTCAATTCGCACAACGACTTCTTCGAGGAGATTGCCAAGTTCCGCGCCGCGCGACGCATCTGGTACAAGCTCGCAAGGGAGCGCTTCGGCGCGGAAAACGAGCGATCGGCATGGATGCGCTTCCACACCCAGACGGCAGGAGTGTCGCTCACGGCGCAGCAGCCGCTGAACAACCTCACGCGGGTGGCGATCCAGGCCCTCGCAGGCGTCCTTGGAGGAACCCAGAGCCTGCACACCGATGCGTACGACGAGGCCTGGGCCGTCCCGAGCGAGGAGGCCGCCCTCCTCGCGCTGCGTCAGCAGCAGGTGATCGCGGAGGAGTCTGGTGTGGCCAACACGGTCGATCCGCTGGCGGGTTCGTACTTCGTCGAGACGCTCACCAACCAGACCGAGCAGGCGGCATGGCGCTACATCGCTCAGATCGACGGCATGGGCGGGATGGTCAGGGCCATCGAGGCGGGCTTCCCCCAGGGCGAGATCGCCGATGCCGCCTACGAGCAGTCGCGCGAGGTCGAGGCGCACGAACGCGAGATCGTGGGTGTCTCGCGGTACGCGGATCCGAACGAAGAGCTGCGCATCCCGCTCCTCGCGATCGGACCGGATCAGGAGAGCCGCCATCTCGCGCGCCTTGCCCGGGTCCGCGCGGAGCGTGACTCGGATGCGCACGCCAGGGCCATGCGCCGCCTCGAGGACGAGACGCGTCGCGGCGACGTGAACCTCATGCCGGCAATTGTCGAGGGGGTGCGCGCCTACGCCACGATCGGCGAGATGTGCGGGGTGCTGCGCGGCATCTACGGCGAGTACAAGGAGCCACTCGCCGTCTAGCGATGCTTGTCGCTCGGCAATTCGTCGCTTCGACTCGGACGGCGGGCATCGGGGCGGAACCAGACCAGGGTCGATCCGGATCGCAGGGCACGCGCCCGCCCCGCTGCCCGCCTCGCAAAAGCCTCGAGGTCGGCCCTTACTGCGCGCTTATCGGCGGCTTATCGGATGCCCCGACGCCTACCATCCACGGGTGAAGCTGCACCTGGTCGATGCCACGTTCGAGCTCTTTCGGGCCTATTTCGCCAGCCCGGCCGAACGAGGCCCCGATGGGCGGCCGATCAACGCCGTGCGCGGCCTGATGGACAGCATGCTCTCGCTGCTGCGCGAACCCGACGTGACCCACGTCGCGGCGGCCACGGACTACGTGATCACCTCGTGGCGCAATGATGTCTTTCGCGGGTACAAGACGGAGGCGGGGGTGCCCCGCGAGCTGCTCAGCCAGTTCCGCGATGCGGAGCGTGGGCTGAGGGCGTTGGGGATCGTGACCTGGCCGATGGTCGAGGACGAGGCCGATGACGCCCTGGCCACCGCGGTCGATCGCTTCGCCGACGATCCAGGCGTCGAGGGGATCGTGATCTGCAGCGTCGACAAGGATCTCGCGCAATGCGTGCGTGGCACGAAGGTGGTGCTCCGCGATCGGATGCGCAACATCACGTACGACGAGGCTGGCGTGGTCGCCAAGTTCGGCGTCCACCCGGCGAGCATTCCCGACTACCTCGCACTGGTGGGCGACAGTGCCGACGGCTATCCGGGGCTCCCCGGCTGGGGCTCAAAGAGTGCGGCGGCGGTGCTCGCCGCCTTCGGGCATCTCGAGGCGATACCCGACGAGCCCCTCGACTGGCACCTCGACATTCGCAACGCCGGCCGCCTGGCGATCACACTCCGCGACCGGCGGGACGAGGCACTCCTCTACCGTCGGCTGGCGATCCTCAACCGAGACTCGGCGATCAATGGGACGCTCGACGATCTCGAGTGGCGCGGCGTCCCGCGCGACGCGTTCGAGAGCCTCACGCGCGAGCTCGGCCTCGAGCGCATCGCCGAAAGGGTCCACCGCTGGGCCTGAGGCCGGCGAGGGCTCCCGAACCATCGGTCTAGGACCTTCGGTTGGTTCTGGTGAGGTGCTGTGGACTGTAGGGTCGAACCGTGCCTCGACGTTCCCTCGCGGCCGGCCTGCTGGCGCTGCTCGTCACGATGACCGGACTCGCTCCCGGCATTGCGCCGCAGGTCGCAGCCAGCTCGTGCAGCGGGTGGACCTCCGAAACAACGCCTCCGCCATCGATCCGCGTCTTCCGCCACGTGACGGGGGTGATCGAAACGGTCAACTTCAAGGTCTACGCCAAAAACGTCCTGTCGCGTGAGTGGATCGGCTCCTGGACGACCGAGTCGCTTCGTTCCGGAGCCCTCGCGGTGAAGAACTACGCCTGGTACCAGGTGCTCCACTGGCGTGGCGGGGTGAATGGCGAGGGGCTCTGCTTCGACGTCCGCGACGACACGCAGGACCAGGTCTATGACCCGTCCAAGCCGACATGGAGCACGGCCGCTAGCGCGGTCGACGACACGTGGGCAACGCTCGTCACAAGGAACGGCCACATCTTCGCCACGTACTACAACGCGGGTGCGGTGAACGAGCCCTGCGGCAGCAACGCGAACGGCTGGAAGGCATACCAGTGGGGCACCCAAGCGTGCGGCCTCGACGGCCTGTCGGTCACCCAGATCATCCTGACCTACTACTACCCTGATGTGACGGTGGCCAACCCTCCGCCGGGCGGCAGTCCACCTCCCAGCCCCTCCCCGACTCCCGCGCCATCTGCGACACCGGCGCCTTCGTCCACGGCAACGCCGGGGCCAACCGCCAGCGCGTCAGCCTCGGCGACGCCCAACGCGACGCCCACCCCGCGGCCGACTCCTCTGCCAACCCCCAAGCCGACTGCGGCGCCGCTACCCACGCCGCCTCCCGATCAGCAACCCGGCGGCGGCCAGGCGACGGTTGCGACGGCCAGCGCGCCACCTCCGCCGCCATCGGCGCACCCGGCGCCCGTCGTCGCGAAGCCCGTTGCGAAGTCCGAGGCGCATCCTCATCCGGCGATCGACTGGGCTCGGCTGCGGCTGAACGCGCCAGCATCCGGTCCGCTCAAGTGGCCATGGCTCACGTCCCTCGATGTCGGCGCGGCTGATTTGGCCGCCCTTGCGGCACGCGGCGCCGCACCCTCCGACGTCACGAACGTCGACTCCGCCAGCAGCATTGACCCGCGCCTCGTAACGTTCCGCGCGATGGTTGGACCGGCAACCGACCGCCTCCTCAACGCCCTGTTGGGGATGGCCGGCGACGACGCTATGGCGGCGCTCTTGCGCTGGTAGGTGGGCCGCGGCCGGAACGCTTATCTCGCCTCGATGTGGCGCATCACGACCTCGGCCGCGGCCACGTCCTGGATGGCGAGGCCCACGCTCTTGAAGACGGTGATCGCCTCGGGGTCGCGGTTGAGGGCCCAGGAGCGGTCAACGGTCCCGATCTCGACCAGCGAATCGGCCGCGAAGTGCCCCGACTCGATCGCCGCAACCAGGTCGCCCGCCTCGGCCAGTGCCGCATCACGTGAGTCGACCGCTACCAGCGTGGCGCGCGAGAAGAGTTCGGCCGGCAGTTCGACCATCCCCAGTCGGAAGGCGCCGATCCCGTTGACGTGAGCCCCCGGCGTCAGCCATGCCGCGTCGAAGACAGGCTCGCTCGAGGTGGTCGCGCAGCAGACCACGTCGGCGGCTCGAATGGCAGCCTCGGCCGAAGGAGCGGCGATGACCCGGATGGCAGATCCCAGGTCAGCCCGAAGCCGCGCGGCGAACGCATCACGACCTGACGGCGTACGACTGAAGACGCGCACCTCCCGAATCGGTCGCGCGGCGGACACCGCACGCACCTGCCAATCCGCCTGACCGCCCGCACCGATCACCGCCAAGACGGAGGCATCGGGTCGAGCCAGGAGGCGCGTGCCCACGCCCGACGCCGCTCCGGTCCGCATGGCGGTCAGGGCCGTGCCGTCGAGGACGGCGATCGGTTCACCCGTCGTCGTATCAAGCCAGAGGACGACGGCCTGCACCGTCGGCAGTCCGCGTTCCGCGTTGGCCGGCACGACGGTGACGACCTTCACCGACGTCCCGGCACCGCCTTCCCGGAGCCCGGGCATCACCAACAGGTCGCCATTCGGGTCCTCGACGCGGCTTCTGATCGGTGACCGATCACGACCGGCGGCCACGTCGCGGTACGCGTCCTCCACGGCATCGAGGAGCTCGTCGATCGGTGCTGCATCGCGAATCGTGGCCGCGTCGAAGGTCCGCATGCGCCGAGTCTAGAGGGGCCTAGCCCCGGCTCGCCTCAGGACCGGCTCGGGCGGGGCGCAGTCGCATCGGGTAGCATCGGCCGACCGTGCCGTGGTTCCCGCTCCTTCTTGCCGTCCACGTGACGCTCGCCATCTCCCTGCTGCTCCCCAGCCTATTGCTGCCCTTCTTGCTGCGCCAGGCGGGTCCAGACATCACGCGACCTCAGGGCGTTACGAGGGTTCTCGTGGCCCTGCAGGGCACCGGCAGCCTGATCATCGCCATCGGCCTCGCGCTCAGCGGAACGGGGTTGCTGATCCTGCTTGGTGCGCAGCTCCTCACCAGGCCGTGGCTGATCGTGGCGCTCCTCATCTACGCGGCGAATCTCGCCGTGGCGGCCTTCGTGGCGCGTCCGAACCTGCGCCGGCTGGTCGGGATCAGGGCGGAGGGCGAGCCGGAAGCCTGGAAGCGCCGGGCGCGCCGCCAGCGGCTGGTCGCCTACGCCATGGCCGGCGCCACCGGCCTCATCGGTCTCCTCATGAGCACCAAACCCGAGCTCTGGTGAGCATCCGGGCGCTCAGAAGCTGGGCAGCGGAAGCGGTTTGCCACTGAGCCAGGTGATGGCGGCCGCGATCAGGATTAGGGCGACCGCGAAGAGGAGCATCCAGCGCAAGACTTCCCACATGGCGTTCCGGCTCCGAACAAACGAGGGCGGTTGGCAGCTGACCGATCCCCAGGCGGGCCACGGTTGTCCGATTCTACGGGTGTCCGTCCAGCACTCACGGCCCCCACCCGGCGCACACGCCAGACGCCGCCTAGAATCGGCCGAGTGACGCTGCGCCTCTACGACACTCGCCGCGCTGAAACCGTCCCGTTCGAGCCCCTTGGCGATCGACCGGTGGGACTCTACGTGTGTGGCGTAACGCCCTACGACACCGGGCACCTGGGACACGCGTTCACGTACGTCAGCTTCGACGTGCTGCATCGATATCTGCGCTACCTCGGCCACCAGGTGACGTATGTGCAGAACCTGACCGATGTCGACGACGACCTCCTCAGCCGCGCCCGCAAGCTCGGTGAGGACTACCTGGCGCTTGGCAACCGCCATGTGACCGCATTCCTCACGGAGATGGCCGCCCTGAACTGGCTCCCGCCGCAGCACTACCCGCGGGCTACCCAGCACATCGCCCAGATGCAGCAGTTGATAGCGAAGCTCCTGGAAGGTGGCCTCGCCTACGTCGCGGAGGGCCACGTGTATTTCGAGGTCGCCAAGTGGCCGGGCTTCGGTGAGCTGTCGCGATTGCCGCGCGACGCAATGCTGCCCATCGCCAACGAGCGCGGGAACGTTCCGGACATGCCGGGCAAGCGCGACCCGCTCGACTTTGTGCTGTGGCAGCCATCGGCTTCGGACGAGCCGTCGTGGACCTCGCCGTGGGGCCCTGGCCGTCCCGGGTGGCACGTCGAGTGCTCGGCGATGAGCATGGCGTATCTCGGCGAGCAATTCGAGATCCACGGCGGCGGCGAGGACCTCGTCTTCCCTCATCACGAGGCAGAGATCGCACAGAGCGAGGGAGCGACCGGCAAGCGACCGTTCGTCGGATGGTGGATGCACACCGGCACGCTCTCCTACAACGGCGACAAGATGAGCAAGTCACTCGGCAACCTGGTCCTCATTCGCGACCTGCTGCGCTCATACCCCGGCGATGCGATCCGGCATTACCTGGTGAGCCATCACTACCGCGAAGCGGTCAACTTCGTCGAGGCCGACCTGGAGGTCTCCGCCGTACATGCGGCGACCCTGCGCCGCGCCTGCCGAATCGCAGAGGAGATTGAGCCCCTGGCGCCGGCCCTCGCCGATCCCGACCTCTTGGATCCAACGGTGGCCGAGCACCGGGCCCGCTTCCTGGCGGCGATGGACGATGACCTCGACACGCCGGCCGCCATACCCGAGCTCCACGCGCTGGCGGCCCTCTGCACGATGGGAGACGACCGCCGGATCGCTTCACAGGCGGGATGGATGGTCCGCGAGCTCGGGGCACGGATCGTGGGGCTGCGCCTGGCGACCGTTCGGAGCGTGCGCGAGGCGGCAGGCGAGCCGGAGGGAGCGGTCATCGCGTGACCGCTCCGAGCGGGCAGGACGAGCCCGCGCTGACGGCGTCGCCCGCAACGCCTGCAGAGCGAGCTCCGCGCGAGGACGACGAGGACGACGCCGTCCCCGTCAGCGTCCGACTCGGAGCCGTCATACCTCCCGAAGACCCCGAGGACTGGACCCGGCCGCTCACCTGGGTCGCTGCAGCGGGGATGCTGCTTGCCCCACTCGCCGCGCTGGTCTGGTTCGTGGCGTGGCAGCCGACGACATCGGATGCGCCTCTGCCCGGGACATGGCTGCTGGCCGCCGCCGTGGTCATCGGAGGCGTGCTCACCGGTGTCACGCAGATCGGTCCGGGTCGCGCCTTCGCCGGAGCGCTTGGCGCCGGCCTGCTTGGCTCGCTACTCACCGTGATCGTCGGAGGGGTGACCGCGGGCCAACGGCAGGTCGGCACGGCCTCACCAACAGTGACCCATGCCTTCTTCGCCGTCATCGCCGGTTTGGCCGGCGTGCTTGCGGCGGCCACGCTCATGCCGGCGCTGGCGCGCCTCGCGTCCCGCTGGCGCCGCGCTCTGGCGCCAAGCGCCATCGGTGTGGCGGTTGCGGCGCTGGTCGTCCAGCTGCTATTCAGCCGCTAGCGAGACCTGACTAAGCGGGCGACTTGCGGTTGAGCCGATCCGCCAGGCCGCCGACCGTGAGCGCCAGGCCCAGAGCGATGATCCCGAATGCGCCGAAGAGGCGGAACGTCTCACCGCCGAAGGCCGTTGCCAGGGCGAGGTAGGCGACGACCGAGCCAGCGGCCAGGCCGGAACCGATCCACTTGAAGGCGGGCGCATCGGCGATCCAACCGGCGGCGTACATCCCGAGGCCGAAGCTGAACGGGAAGGCCGTCCAGAGCGAGGTCCACGCGCTCCATCGATCGTTGAGGCTGCTGTACAGCAGCGCGGCACCCATCGCCATCAGGACCGCGCCCGGAATCGCCATGCCGGCGCGAAGCCGGCGATTCGGGCCGCCAAGCAGCGCCGGACCGATGAAGAAGAGCGAAAGGACGATCAGCAGCGCCGGCCAATATGCGAGCCAGCGGCCTTCGACGCTGATCCCCCCGAGCCAATCCCCGATGCCACCCGAGGCGAGCACCAGGATCCCGAGGACCAGGAGCATCAAGCCGGCCGCGAGCTCGATCCTGCGACTCATGCGGGCGAGTATAGGGGCGCCAGACGTAGGCTAGCCGCCATATGCCGGGACCAAATTGGCCGCGTCTCCTCCTGCGGGCGACGGGGCGCCGGCTCCCGCGGACGCGTGGTCGGCTGCGGGTCATGGGCCTCCGCGACCACCTCCTTATCCGCAGAGACCGATGGGGCATTCCGCACATCGACGCGGCGAACGGCGAGGACGCCTGGTTCGGTCTCGGCTTCTGTCATGCCCAGGACCGCGCCTTCCAGCTCGAGACGCTCCTGCGCGTCGGGCGTGGGACCCTCGCCGAGCTGATCGGTCCTGATGCCCTGCCCCTTGACAGGATGAGCCGGCGCCTTGGCTTCCGTCGCGTGGCCGAGAAGCAGGAAGGCATCCTCGGTCCCGACGTCCGCGACACGCTGGCCGCCTACGCCGCTGGCATCAACGCCGGCCTGACGCAGGGCTTGCCGCGCCGTGCCCATGAATTCCTCCTGCTCCGCGCGCGTCCCACGGCGTGGACGGTGGGCGACGTCCTGGCCTTCGTCGGCCTCCAGGCCTTCAGCCTCTCGAGCAACTGGGACTCGGAGCTGGCACGCCTCCGGATCCTGTCAACGGACGGTCCAGCCGCGCTGCGAGCGCTCGACCCCACCTACGCTGCCTGGTTGCCGGTCACCTCGCCGGTTGGAACCGTCGCGGGCGCTACCCTTGATCGGCTTGCGGAGGACCTGGCGATCCTGCGCGCCACCAGCTCGGGCGGTGGTGGTTCCAACAACTGGGCTATCGCCGGATCGCGAACCGTCAGCGGCAAACC
>JALYLE010000217.1 GCA_030774375.1 Chloroflexota bacterium
GTCGTGGCCGACGCACGTGGATGCGGCAGGTCGCCGCCAGCTTCACCAGCGCCGCCTCGTCGTCTGGATCGATCCCAGCCTCGACGGCGGCGAGCGTTAATGCCCGATACATGAGCCCGGTGTCGACGAAATTCGCGCCGAGACGCTGGGCGAGCGCGTGCCCGACGGTGCTCTTCCCCGCCCCCGAAGGCCCGTCGATGGCAACCGCCAGCGGGCGCGCGCGGATGGGCACGCGCCGGCGCGAGGCAGTGGGCGCCGGAGCGTTCGACGGCAGCTTGCCGGCGACGGCGGAGGCCTCCTCCACGCGCAGGGCTCGCCATTCGCCCTGGCGGAGGCCACCCAGGGCGATCGGGCCGACGGCCGTCCGCACCAGCCGCTGCACCCGATATCCGGCAGCCTCGAAGATCCGTCGCACCTCGCGCTTTCGCCCCTCGCTGACTCGCACGCGAAGCCAGGCGCCGCGGTTGTCTCGCTCGCGCTCCACCTCGGGAGGCGGCGGGGCCATCCGTGCCGTGCGCAGACGCGCCGGGCCATCTTCGAGCTCGACGCCGCCCCGCAATTGCCGCAACGTGGCCCGGTCAGGGGGCGGATCGACGAGGACGGCGTACTCGCGCTCGACCCCGTAGCGCGGGTGGAGCACGCGGTTGGCCCACTCGCCGTCGTTGGTGAGGAGCATGAGGCCCTCGGAGTCGACGTCCAGCCGACCGGCCGGCCACAGCCTGCCCGTCTCGGTGGGTAGATCGCCGCTGACCAGGCTCACGACCGAACGCCGGCCGCGCTCATCATGGGCCGAGGAGAGGATCCCCGCCGGCTTGTGGACGGCGAGGTGGATCGCCTGCGGGGCCGCGCGGACGCGCTGCCCGTCGACAACGATCTCGTCGCGGTCCGGGTCCGCGCTCGCCCCGAGCTGGGCAACCTCGTCGTTGACCGTCACGCGGCCCTCGACGATCAGGGTCTCGGCGGCGCGTCGCGAGGCGACGCCGGAGCGTGCCAGTACCTTCTGGAGTCGTTCAGCCGGCATCGGTCGCGGCGACCCCGGCCTCGACCGGGAGCGCCGGCAGGTCGTCGAGCGAGGTCAGCCCAAACCGCTCGAGAAAGGTGAACGTCGTCCCGTACAGGATCGGGCGGCCCGGGGTGTCGCGCCGTCCGACTTCGACCACCAGCCGGCGGTGCTGGAGGGAACGGATCACATAGTCCGAATCCACGCCACGCACCCGCTCGACCTCGCCGCGCGTGCACGGCTGCCGGTAGGCGATGACTGCCAGGGCCTCCAGGGCAGCCGGGGTCAGCGGGTTCTCCTGACGCGCGGCATATGCCACGAGCCGCGGCCCCAGCGCAGGCGCGGTGACCAGCTGCCAGGCGTCGTCCATGCGCTGCAACCGCAGGCCGCGCCCTGATTCCTCCAGCTCTTCGGCGAGGCTCGCCAATGCCCCCTCCGCCTGCAGCCGCGCGACGCCACCCAGCTCGGCCAGCTCGGCGGTGGTGAGTGGGCGCTCTGCGATGAAGAGGAGTGCCTCGTATGCGGCCTGGAGTTCGGAGGGCGACGTCATTGCGCTCATGGGCCGGAACCGGCTTCGGCACCACGCGTACTGCGCCGCGGCGCGGCGACCCTGACCAGGATTGGTCCGAAGAGCTGTGACTGTTCGACGACGACCTGCCGGCGACGCACAAGCTCGAGGGTCGCCATCACCGTCACCACGGCTTCAGTGCGCGACGCGCACGCGGCGAGCATCGCCTGGAGGACAAGGCGCCCGTTCCGTTCGAGAGCCGCGCGCAGTGCCTGAATCTGCATCGCGATGGTCACCTCGCGCTTCACGACCTCGGGTGGCGGCGGCTCAGGCTCGGCCAACGTCGCCAACCGGGCCAGGGCCCCGCCGAGGATCGATACGTCAAGTGGCGCCCACGGCGCCGCCGGAAGGTCTGACTCGCGCGGCTCGCGACGCATCGCCGGATTCGTCATGTCCCGCTCGCCCAGCGACCGTGCGGCGTCCCGCAGCATTCGGTACTCGACAAGCCGGCGTCGCAGGTCCTCTTCGTCGGGTTCCTCATCGCCCTCGACGGCGGGCGGAGCTGGTTCGCCGGGCAGCAGCCGTCGCGACTTGAGGAGGACGAGCTGAGCCGCGACCGTCACGAACTCGGCGAGCTGAGGGAGGTCGACGGGGTGGCTGGTGAGGTGCTCGAGGTAGGCATCCGCGAGGTCGGCGAGCGGCACGGTCAGGACGTCGAGCTGTCGCGACTCGATGAGATGGAGCAGCAGCTGAAGCGGTCCTTCGAAGACGGGGAGACTGACCTGGAACGCGTCATCCGCGATTGGAATCGCGGTGGGTTCCATGGTGGGCTCGATCGCAATCGGCTGCAGCGGCATCGGTCTAGCTTGCCTCGTCGGCGGCGCGCAGCGCATCCGCGACGGCGAAGTCCTGCGCCAGCGGGTTGCCCGCGATGAACGCCGCCGTGCGCTCGGAACAGCCGGCTGCCAGCGCGGCGCGAGCCGAAAGCTGGGCGTGGTGCAGGTAGAGATACCACGGATAGCCCGATGTGCGCGCATCCGGCGACGCGAGGCGCCGGAGCAGGCGCGGTGACCAGCGTTCAAGGAGAACACCGCCGACGCGATGCCAGAGGCGGAGGCGTCGCCCCTTGGCCGCGTCGTGCAGAAGGGCCGCTGCAAGGACCTCAGGATCGTCGACACCACCGGCCACGAGCCGCTCGGCCACGTCCAATCCGTGGCGCCGATCGGCGACCGGCATCCGGTCGAAGAGGTCTGCGGCGGCGTGCGGCAGCAGGCGCCGAGCATGTGCCTCCTCGTGCGGGCGCACGCGAGCGGTCAGGTGCCCCACGAACTGACCGACCCTATGCACCGACCAACACCCGGTAGATCGCCTCCGCCAGCGCAAAGAGCCATCGCAGCGGTCCGCCACCGGAAGTGTTGCCGAGGACGACCAGGAGCAGCAGCACGATGAAGCCGTATTGCGCGTAACGCTGCACGACGAAGACCTGGCGTGGCGGCAGGAAGGCCAGCAGCAGGTTGTAGCCGTCGAGCGGCGGGATGGGGATCAGGTTGAAGAGGCCGAGCACGATGTTCATGAGGACGACCCAACCAAGCACCTCGATCGCGAACGGGTCGATCGCCGCCAGGATCGCGATCCGGAAGGTCAGGGCGAAGATGATCGCGACGATCAGGTTGGCGAGCGGACCGGCGGCCGCAACGTAGGCCATCCCCGTGCGACCGGAGCGCAGGGCGTACACGTTGACCGGCACCGGCCGGCCCCATCCAAATCCGGCGATCACGAAGAAAAGGGCGCCCAGCGGATCGATGTGTCGCACCGGGTTGAGCGAGACGCGACCAAGCGCGCGAGGCCGATGGTCGCCGAGCAGGTCGGCGACGAATGCGTGACTGAACTCGTGGCAGGTGATGCCGATCACCAGCGCCACCACGATCCCGACAATCTGCGCCGGGTCACCGGTCGAGAAGATCACGACGCGAGGTCCGGCAGCAGCTCGCGGAAGATTGCAACCAGGCTCTGCGCCCCCACGCGACCCATTCGCAGAACCTCGTCGTGCGTCACCTCGTGGTCCATGTCAGGCGTCGCCTTGTTCGTTACGACGCTGAACCCGAGAACGCGGACGCCGGCGTGTCGGGCGACGAGCACCTCGGGAACGGTGCTCATCCCGACCGCA
>JALYLE010000218.1 GCA_030774375.1 Chloroflexota bacterium
TGAGGCCGGATCCACGACGAGTCCCGGTCGATCCGAGCTCCTAGCGGATGTCTCCGCCGATCCCTGCCTCCCCACGAAAGGAGGAAGTGCCGGGTCTGAACCACCCGTTCGGGTGTCCATGATCTTCACCGCACATTGAGGTTTCGATGCGTATACGTCGCACACTGGCGGCATTGGCCGCCCTCGTGCTCCTTGGGAGCATGGTTACCATCGCGCCCATTGCCTTCGCTACAACTGGTTCGGGGACGACGCGCCTCATCCCGATTGCCGGAACGGGTTCTCCGGAAACCGGCGGATACACGCCCTCCGGGAGCGGGGACGCAACGGATGTGGAGTTCCCTGGCGAGCTGGATGGCGAGGAGGGCGTTGATGCGTACAACGGCCTGATCGACCGCAGCCTCTCCGCTGGCGCGGGGCACGGCGCGTCGGTCAACTCCGGACCAAAGGCGAAGTCGAACCCGACGTTCAAGAAGGGGTTCGAGGGCCTGAACCATTACCAGCAGCGCTACGCGCGCGGCGGGAACCAGTTCTCGGTGGAGCCCCCCGACCAGGGCCTCTGCGTCGGCAACGGGTACGTGTTCGAGGCCCTCAACCAGGTGCTCAACGTCTTCAACGCCTCCGGACAGTCGGTGCTCCCTGATAACACGAGCACCAATATCGTTGGCGGCTTTCCGAGGAATGTGAACCACGCCGTCGACTTGAACTCCTTCTACGGCTACGCGCCCGCAATCAACCGTACGACGGGCGTCCGCGGGCCGTTCATCACGGACCCGACGTGTATCTACGATGCGCCGACGCAGCGTTTCTTCCTCGTTGTGTTGACGCTGGAAACCACGCCAGGCGGCGCGTTCACCACGGTGAACCACCTCGATCTCGCGGTCAGCCAAACGGCGAACCCGACCGGTGGCTGGAACATCTACCGCATTGACGTGACGGCCGATGGCTCACCGGGCAATACCGGCGGTCCATGCCCTTGCCTGGGCGACTACCCACACATCGGCGCGGATGCGAACGGTATCTACCTCACGACCAACGCCTATCCCTGGGGGCCAGGCGCCTTCGATGGCGCTCAGGTCTACGCCTTCTCGAAGGCGCAACTTGCCGCTGGCGCGGCCAACGTGACGATGGTCCACATCGACACGACCGGGATGGTGAACGCGACCTCACCGGTCTCGCAAACGGAGCCGGGCTTCACGGTCTGGCCGGCACAATCGCCGGGCACCAACTCGTTCGATCTCCACGCCGGTGGGACCGAATATTTCCTTAGCTCGAATGCCGGTGACGAGGCGGCCGGGGGCGCGTTCACAGGTTCTTCCACGAACGTGGTCGTCTGGGCACTGACAAACACGTCGTCGCTGAATACGGCATCGCCCTCGCTCAACCTGACCAACAAGGTGCTGACTGTCGGGCAGTACGGGATCCCGCCGAAGCAGCAGCAGCCCGGCTCAGGAACGCCGGCGACGACCGACACGCCGCAGGGCTATTGCATCAACGACACGACGACCGCGACAATCGCGGGCGTCGGTTGCTGGCGGCTCCTATTTGGTGCGGAGCCGGCCCACAACGAGGTGATCTCAAGGCCGGATTCGAACGACACCCGCATGCAGCAGGTGATGTTCGCCAACGGGAAGGTCTGGGGGGCACTCGACACCGCTGTGAGCTTCGACAACAACCCAGCTCACAACCGGGCGGGGATCGAGTGGTTCATCGTCAAGCCGGACGTCTCGACCGGCTCACTCACGGCAAAGATCGCCAAACAGGGCTATCTGGCCGCCACCGGCCATGACTTCACCTATCCAGCCATAGGGGTGACGCCAAGCGGTCGCGGCGTAATGGCATTCACGGATACGGGCAATTCGACCAATCCCAGCGCCGCGTACGCGCCCATCGACGCGATCGCCGGTGTCGGCGCGTGGAACGACGTCCCCGGCGGCACGGGAGCCGCGCAGGACGACGGCTTCACGAGCTATAAATCCCAGGTTGGCAACCCGCCGCGCACTCGCTGGGGTGACTATGGCGCGGCATCGGTGGACGGCAATTCGGTCTGGATCGCCAGCGAGTACATCGGCCATGCCTGTACCTACACCGATTGGGGCGGTCCGTTCTTCGTGGGCGGTACCGGCGACAACCTGCTCGGTACGTGCGCCGGCGCGAACCACGGGCCTGGCCCGCGGACAGCGCTCGCCAACTGGTCCACCTTCATCAGCAAGTTCACGCCCTGACAGCAGTTCCAGCTGCGGATGAGCGCGAGGCCCCCGGCTCCGGCCGGGGGCTTCGTCGTGCGTAGGGGCGATCCGCGCGCGTACGCGTGCGCGTGCGAGCCTTAGATACGCGCGATTGACCTGGGCGCCATCCTCGGCCCAAAACGTGGGATGCGGAGCGAAGTGGAGGCCTCCAGGAGCCGCTGGACGCGCCCGCGCTGGCCCAGGTATGGCTCGAGGAGCTGCAGCATGCGGGCCTCGTCCGCGCGTGCCTCACCGGCCAGCGCCCAGGCGACCAGGTTTGGGAGGTGGTAGTCGCCAAGGCTGAGCGCGTCGGGGTCACCCCAGGCAATGCGCAGGACTTCGGCGGTGGTCCACGGACCGATTCCCGTGATGGCACGCAGCAGGCGCCCAGCGTCCTGCGGGCTGGCCGCGGCCTCGATCCTGGAGGCCATCGCGGAGGCCGCCCGGATCACGTCGGCCCGGCGCCGTTCGACACCAAGCACGTGGTAGGCGGGATAGGGGAGCGCCGCGAGGGTTTGCGCGGATGGCTGGAGCCGAAGCCCGACCGGGCCAGGGGCGGGCTCGCCATGGCGGGCGACCAGGGCGCGAAAGGAGCGGCGCGCCTCGACGCCGGTCACCTTCTGTTCCAGGATCGCCGGGACCAGCGCCTCGAGAAGGCGACGCGATCGTGGCAATCGGAGGCCGGGATTGCGTCGCACGAGGTCGCGAAGGATCGCATGATGCGGAACGAGCTGGTCCGGCTCGTCCAGCATGCCGATGAGGGCCGGTGCCGCCTCGATCGCGGCCCCCGCGCCGGGTCCCCAGGCCTGCAGCAGAGCAGCTCCCGGCGAGGCCGCGATGTGCAGGGTGGCCGGGCCA
>JALYLE010000219.1 GCA_030774375.1 Chloroflexota bacterium
CCTCGATGACCGGCAGCCCGTAGCGCGAGGCAATCTCGAGGATGGCCGGCATGTCGGCGGGGTTGCCGTACAAGCTCACCGGCACGATCGCGCGTGTGCGCGGGGTGATGGCATCCTCGAGCTGGCCAACATCCATGGTGAAGCTGACGGGATCCACGTCGATGAAGACGGGCACCGCGCCGACGTGCAGGATGGGGCTGACGGTTGCGGTGAAGGTGAACGAGACGGTGATCACCTCGTCCCCCGCCCCGATCCCTAGCGCCAGCAGAGCAAGCTGAAGCGCGGTGGTTCCGGAGCTCGTAGCGACCCCATGCGCGGCCCCGACGTACTGCGCGAAAGCGGATTCGAACTCGGCGACGCGCTCACCCTGGGCGAGCTGGCCCGACTCCATCGCGCTCAACACAAGCGCCTTCTCCTCCTCCCCGAGCTGGGGCCGAGCGATCGGTATCACCGTCTCAATACTCCTGGTTTGGGTGAGTCCGAAGCATAGGCGGAATGGGCCGCCGGAGCCGCCCGTGGCTCATGAGGGTGGTGCGTTCGGTCGACGCTTTCGCGCGATGAGCCGCTCCACCAGGTCCGCGTAGCGCTGCGCCTGGTCAGGCCAGCTGTATTTATCGGAGAACGCCTGTGCCCGCGTCGCCAGCGAGCGGCGGAGCTCCGGGTCGGCGGCGAGCTCTTCAATGGCGGCGGCCAGCTGCATCGGATCGTCCGGCTCTACGAAACGCACCATCTCGGGGGAGAAATAGGTCTCGACCGCGCGTGAGCGGGCCACGACCGATGGGATGCCTAACGCCGTGTACTCGAGCAGCTTGGTCGGCAGGATGCCATCGGTGAAGACGTCACGGCGGTAGGGAATCACGCCGATGTCGGCCTGACCGATGAGCTCGGGGAGGGCAGCGGTGGGCAGCACTCCGACGCTCAGCTCAACCTGGCCGGAGATCTGCAGCTCAGCGATGAGCGCCTCGGCCTGGGGGACGAATTCGCCCCTTCCGTGCAGCACGAGGCGGACGGGGATCCGGTCGCGCAGCAGGGCCACCGCACGCAGCAGGGTGTCGATGCCGTAGCGGTGGGTCAAGGTCCCGTGGTAGACCAGGACGATGGGCTCTGCATCGGGCCGGACTACCGGGTCGCGCCGCGCGAAGATCTCGGGGTCGGGCAGGTTCATGACCACGTCGACCTTGCCGGCCGCCAGTCCCCGCCGCACGAGCTCGTCGCGCCAGAGATCCGTCACGGTAAGAACCTGATCGGCAAATGCGGCGCTGGCCCACTCCTGCCAGCGCACCAGGCGAACCGGGAGGCTGTCGACCCGACCGCCGAATCGCGCGGCGAAGAACTCGGGCATGAGGTCGTGGAGGTCGAGGATGACGGGTACGCCTCGGAGCTTGGGGACGCCGGCGGCAAAGACAAGGAAGTCGGGAACGTTGTGGGCCTGGACGCTGTCGTAGCGCCGGCGGCCATCCAGCAGTGCGGTCATTGCAGTTGCCCAGGCGGCGAAGGTCACGTATTCGACGAGCTGCGCGGCGATGCCCATCCCCCGCCGGCGACGCACCGGCAGGCGAAACACCGTAATCCCATCCAGTTGGTCGCGGCGCGGCTCACCGGGCTCTCCCGCGCAGATGACATCGACGGCGAAGCCACGGGCCATGAGCGCCTTGGCCTCGCGCTCGACACGAGGATCCGGGAAGTGGTTGTCGACGATCATCAAGTGTCGCCGCTGTCGTGCCATGGTCGCCTCGCTTCCCGCAATTGGGCTGCCACGCTGATCGGCGGCTCTATCTCGGCGCTCGGGAAAACGCCGCTGGGTGGCCGCGGGAGTGCTCGATTATCCTGTATCTCCCATGCATGAAGCTCGCCGCCGCCCGGCTGGGTCCGGGCGGCTCCTCCGATGGCTGCCCGTGATCGCGTGGATGCTCGTCATCTTCGCCTTCTCGAGCATCCCCAATCTCGATCCAGATGGCGGCAATCGCCTGAACTTCGGCATCTCAAAGCTCGGTCACGTGGCGGTCTTCAGCGTCCTGGGCCTGCTCGTGGCCTCGCGGCTCGCGCTCCGTCGAGTGCCGCGCTGGCTGTGGTGGACATTCGTTTTCTGCTCGCTGTATGCGATCACCGACGAGATACACCAGTGGTTCGTGCCGGGCCGCGACCCATCCGTGCGGGACGTTGGCATCGACGCCGTCAGCGCGGTGCTCGCGGGTGCGGCCTGGCCGTTTGTGGCCCGCCAATGGATCGCCTGGCGCCGACGGAGGCGTGCCCGGATCCGTCGGGCGGCCCCGATCCATGGCGGCCAGCAAGCCGTCATGCGCCCCTCGGAATCACGGATCGACGATCGCCGGAACGCCCCGTGATCCGCCGGGTGGCCGTGATCGGCCGCACTCGGCTGGCGGTCGAGGCGCTGGACGTCCTGCGCCGGGCGGGCGACGAGATCGTCGCGGTCATCCCGGATCGCAACGACTCCGGCGAAGACGATTGGCAGCCATCGCTCCGTCGCGCGGCGAGCGAGATGCGGCTGCCGATCCTGCAGCCTTTCAATGTCAATGACGCGGCCTTCGTCGAGCGGCTGAGTGCCCTCCGATTCCACTTCCTGCTCTCGTTCCAGGCCAGCCCAATCCTCAGCCAGCCGCTCATCTCCACGGCCTCTGTCGCGGCGCTGAACCTCCATTACGGGCCGTTGCCGCGCTATCGCGGGGTGGCACCGGTGGCTTGGGCGCTGCTCAACGGCGAGTCGGAGACGGCCGTTACCCTCCACCTCATGGATCGCGGAATCGACAGCGGTCCGATCGTCGCGTCGCTGCCCGTGAGCATCGGCCGGGAGGAGACGGCCCGCTCGCTCTACGAAAGCTGCGTGGACGCCGGCATCCGGTTGTTCAAGCAGACCTGGCCGTCGATCCGCGGCCAGGACGCCGTGGCGGGGGTGCCGCAGGCGGAGAGTGCCGCGCTCTACTACAACCGGCACGCGCTCGATTTCCGCATTCGCCGCATTCGATGGGACGTCGACGCCGAGGCGATCGCCAACCGAATGCGTGCCTTCATCTTCCCGCCGCTGCAGCTTCCAGAGCTGGTCACCGGCGGGCGTTGCTACGAGGTTCTCGCGTTCACGTGGGATCGGCAGCCGCACGCCGGGCGATCCGGCGAGATCCTGGCAATCACGGACGACGCGGTCGTCGTGGCAGCGCCGGGCGGCCGGATCCTTCTGCACGAGCTGCAGATGGGAGAGGAGCGCTTCGCCGGAAGGACGCTGGCCTCGGCGTTTGCACCAGGGACGGTCTTCGACTCGCCGATCTGACCGACACGCTCCGCCGCGCGGGCAGCGGCTATCATCTGGCGTCGCCGCGGGCCGTCGCCGCCTAAGCTCACCCGCCTCACCCGCCGAACAGCAGGACACCATCATGCAGATCACCGTGGTCGGCCTCGGCTACGTGGGCCTCGTCACCGCCACGTGCCTGGCACGCCTGGGCCAAGAGGTGATCGGCCTGGAGGCCGACGCCTCGAAGGTCGACGCGCTGGAGCGGGGCGAGACCCCGTACTACGAACCTCACCTGGAAGGCGAGCTGAGCGCGCAGCGAGCCGACCGGCGACTGCGTTTCACGCTCGATCCGACCCTCGCATTCCGCCAGCCGGACGCCATCCTGATCTGCGTCGGAACGCCGTCCAAGGCGTCCGGGGACGCCGACCTGGCGGCGGTACATGCTGTGTTGGAGGCGATTGGCGAGCACCTCGGGCGGCGCACGGTGATCGCCCTGCGCAGCACGGTTCCGGTTGGGACAACCCGCGATGTCGAGGGGCGGCTCAACGCGGCGCTCGCCGAGCGCGGTGGTCCGGGCAACGTGCCCGTCCTGGCCAACCCCGAGTTCCTGCGCACCGGGCGAGCGATCGAGGACTTCCTGCATCCGAGCCGCGTGGTGCTGGGGCGCACGGAGACGGCTGCCGAGGCGGACGTCGAGACGCTCGCCACGCTGTATCGGCCGTTGGAGGCGCCGATCTTCGTCGTTGACGCGGAGAGCGCTGAGCTCGTCAAGAACGCGGCGAACAGCTACCTGGCCACTCGGATCAGCTTCGTCAACGAGCTCGCCGCGCTCTGCGAGGCGAGCGGCGCGTCGATCGACGCGGTCATCGAAGGGATCGCCGCGGACCCACGCATCGGCGGGGACTACCTGCGGCCGGGGATCGGCTACGGGGGCTCGTGCCTGCCCAAGGACGTCCGCTCCATGATGGCCATGGGTGCCAACCGCGGCATTGAGCTGCCTCTGGTGGCCGCTGTCGATGCGGTGAATGCCTCACAACCATCCCGCGCCGCCGCTCGGCTGGCAGCGGCATTCGGCGGCTCACTGGAGGGCAGGCGAATCGCCCTCCTGGGCCTGGCCTTCAAAGCCGATACCGATGATATCCGCGACTCGCCGGCGCTGGCACTGGCCGCCATCCTCCGGCGCGAGGGAGCCCACGTCGTGGCGTGTGACCCGCAGGCCGCGAACCTCGTTCGAGCGCAGGAGCCGTGGATCGAGGTGGCCGATGGGCCGCTGGAGGCGGCGACCGACGCCGATGCGACGATCCTCGCGACCGAGTGGCCGGAGTACGTCACCATGGACCTGCGCGCCCTCGCGGGAGCAATGCGAGGAGCGCTCCTTCTCGATGCCCGCAACGCCCTCGACGCATCTCACGTGGTCGGAGCTGGGCTGACCTACATGGGCGTGGGTCGGCCGGGTGCTCGTCCCGAAGCGCAGCTCAGCTGACCGCGACGTCCGCCGTCGTGTCCGCCGCGCCGGACTCGGATCGCAGCCAGCGGCAGAAGCGGTCGATACCCTCTCGGAACGGCGTCTGAGGGCGCCAGCCCACGAGTTCGGCGGCGCGGGAGATATCCGCGTGGGTTCCGGGAGCGTCGCCCGGCTGCGGGGGCAGTAGACGGCGGACGGCAGGCGTGCCGAGTGCGCGCTCCAGCTCGTCGACCACCTCGGCCGTCCGGATCGGATGGTCGCTGCCAACATTCACCACAGCCATCTCCTGAGGCAGGTCCGCCAGGCGGACGAGCGCATCGACCGCGTCATCGACGTAGGTGTAGTCCCGGACCCCCTCGCCGCGGTCGTACAGGTCGACCGGCTCGCCACGCAGCATGCGGCTTGCGAACGCGTGGATCGCGAGGTCCGGCCGCTGTCGCGGCCCGTAGACGGTGAACAGCCGGGCGATTCCAACGGGGAGGCCATGGGCGGCATGGTGAGCACCGCATAGGGCCTCCGCGCCGACTTTTGTAGCGCCGTACGGCGAGAGCGGCTGACCCAGGGCCTGGTCCTCGCGAAAGGGTGGCGCATCGGCTCCGTACACCGAGCTCGACGAGGCGAAGACGACTCGCGCTCCCGCCTTCGCGGCGGTGGACAGCGTGTTCTGCAGGCCGACGACGTTGATCGCCACGTAGGTCTCCGGGTCCGCCATCGAGGGTCGGACGCCGGCGCGGGCAGCGAGATCGAAGACGACCTGGGGCCGCGCCTCGTCGAAGGCGACCTGCAGCGCCGCGCGATCGCGGGTGTCGACCTCCACCAGCCGACAACCGGGGTGTGCCAGCGCGGAGCCAAGGTTCCGCAGCTTGACCTCGCGCGCGTAGTACGGATCGAAGGCGTCGAGGACGACCACCTCCCAGCCATCCGCAAGCAGTCGATCAACCAGCGTGCTGCCGATGAAGCCCGCCCCGCCGGTGACCACGGCTCGTCGCGGGACTCCCCCATCGCTCATCGATTCCGCATCCGTCGCAGCCACAGCGCGCTGACCACCACCGCCACCGCCACCCAGGTCAGGTATCCGACCACGAGGAGGGTGGCGCCGGCGGGCGATCCAGGCAGAAGCGGCTCCAGAATGGCGCGAAGGATCCGCGTCGCGATGAAGGCGGCGACGAACCCCAGCACGAGGGCGAGAGCCGTCGCCGCGAGCCAATGAAGCGTCCGACGCGTCACGCCCCAACCCTAGCGTCCGCGAGATCCGGGCGCTGGGCGATAGTGCTCTCGCGATGTCGCTCTCGTTGACCTCGCTGCTGGGCGGGCCTTCTAGGGGTAGTACGGGTTCGGTGCCGGGTAGCCCATGCCGTTGAAGAAGGCTCCCCGGCGGGCGATGACGTTGCCGATGATCCGCTGGTCGACACGTCGCGCACGGGCAGGGTCGCCCCAGCAGCGGCGAGGACCGACGCGTACGCCCCGCTTGGCGCGCCTGCTGCGACGGAGAGTCCTCCGCAGCGCACCGATGCGACGTACACGCTTGTCGGACCACCGGGAGAAGCGGTGAAGCCATCTGCCACGTTGCCGGCCACGTAGACGACCTGGGTAAAGAGGGTCGGCACCACGGTCGAGGTTTGCGGGCCCCAGATTTCGTGTGCGACCGTCTCAGGTCCTGAGCGGTACCAGTTGTTCACGACGTTGGCGCTGCGCGGATTGCCGCCAGCAGACCTGGTTCCCCAGTTGTAGATCACGTTGTCGACTATGTCGACGCACGAGGCACCCTGCAACCGTGGCATGCGGGTGTCCGCGGTGGTGAACAGGTTGTGCCACAAGGTGATCCTCGTGGGCCAGGCCTGGCCGGCGTCCATTTGAGTGACGTTGGCCGCCATGGCGTGGCCGCCTTCGCTGCCGATCGCCTCGGGGTGGCGGGAGAAGTAGAGGCCCTCGCCCATGATGGAGTTCGAGATCGTGGCGTCATGGACGTTGCCCAGGACGGCCAGGCCGCCGATGTCGGGGCCCCAGACCATGGAGACGTGGTCGACCACGACGTTGAAGACCGAAGTGTGCAGGCCATTGAGGGTCAGGGCGTCGTCGTCGGCGGGCGCTTCGACCAGGTCACTGGGACGCAGGCGGAGCTGGCGCAGAATCACATCGTGCGTGTCCACCTTGAGCGATCCGAAGCGCACGACGATCCCCGGACTCGGAGCTGTCTCGCCGGCAACCGTGATGTACGGGTTGGCGATCCGAAGGTCGCTTTGAAGCGAGATCGTTCCGGCGATGTCAAAGGTCACGATGCGTGGGCCGGACGCCTCGAGAGCTGCCCGCAGCGATCCAGGCCCCGAGTCGTTCAGGTTGGTGACGGTCCGTATGACGCCGCCGCGACCGCCCGCGCTTTCCGCGCCGTATCCGATGTAGCCGCCCGTCGCCGGCGGAGGCGTGGCTGCTGGCGTTGGAGGCGGAGATGCGCTGGGTGTCGCAGCGGCAGAGGCGCTGGCGGTTGGAGATGGAATCCCAGCAGCAGGCGTTGGGGTCGGCGTTGGGCTGCCGGTGATCCCGGCAAGCGCGGAAACAGTGACCGCAATCGAGGCGGCCACCACCCACCGCTTCTTCGACTTGCCGTGCGTCACGTCAACTCGCGCCGCGAGCATGTGCTTGCCGGTTGCCATGGTCGCCGGAAGCTTGACCGGCTCGCGGAACGTTCCGGCGCGGTCAGAGGTGGCTGAAGGGAGCCAGCGAGCGACGACACCATCCCAAGATAGTTGCACTGAATCGCTCGAGCGAAACCCGTCACCGGTGACAACGATCGTAGCTCCGGGATAGGCAGTCCCGTTCACAGCAAGGCTCGGCGTCTTTCCGCCCATGACCAGCAACGGCACTACCAGGGCTGGAACCAGCAGCAAGACGGGGACAGTCAGGAGCCAATCGATCCAGGTCGGTCCTCGCTTCGTGGGGGCGGGATCCTGCTGGCCACCACGTGGCGAGGGATTGCGGGCACTGAGGGGCATTGACTTGTAGCGCATCGTACAACCTCGATCCGGCGCGCCCGGCGTGTCGCGCGAACTCGTGCGACGCCCTCCACCGGGTTGTCACGGCTCGGGCTTGGTCGCCAGCCGGACTGCTTAATGGACCCTAGGTCGCCTTGCCCGCGGAGCGCATCCGGCACTTGTGTTCGTTCGACCTGGCATACGGGCGTGCGGCCTGCTCCCACCACTCCACACCGGACCTCCCCACACGACCCCAGCGCATAGCCCCCGTAGGGCCCGAAGTACCCGGGGAGATCCGGACCCAGCCAGTACTTAGGGGTCGTTAGGCTGCCGGTGCGTGGCTGCACCAGAAACTTGAGGCGAGCCAGTCGCCTATCAGGCGATTCCCTCATTGGCGCCGGCGGCCCGCGTGGTCTCGAACCGGACGAGGTCGATCACGTGGCGACCCTCGCCTCGCGCTCGCAGCGCATCCGAGAACGACGGATCGGCATACCCCACGATCACCAGCTCACTGCGCTCCATCAGGTCTTCGAGCGAGTCGGTCAGGATCGAGACAATGTGCGGGATTTCTTGCTCAATATAGGCCCGGTTCGCGCCGTGGAGGTTCGCCACCGACACGTTCCGGTCGTAGACCGCGACCTGATATCCGCGCCCAATCAGACGCTCGACGAGCGCGACGAGGGGACTCTCGCGCAAGTCGTCGGTCCCCGCCTTGAAGCTGAGGCCCAGCACACCCACCCGGCGCACGCCGGTGGCTCGGACCATCTCGTAGGCGCGCTCGATCTGCTGCTGGTTGCTTGGCAGGATGGCTTCCAGTACCGGTAACGACAGGTCATGCTGCCTGCCGTGGTGGACGAGGGCGCGAAGGTCTTTGGGGAGGCACGATCCACCAAACGCGTAGCCCGGCCGCAGGTAGGCAGGCGAGATGTTGAGCTTGCGGTCACGGCAGAAGATCTCCATCACCTCGTGGCTGTCGATCTGCTGGGTCCTTGCCAATGCGCCGATCTCGTTGGCGAACGCGATCTTGAGCCCATGGAAGGCATTACTGACGTATTTCACCATCTCCGCCACGGGGATCGGCGTATGGATGACGTCGCCGTCGACGCTGGAGTAGAGCTCAGCGACAGCCTCGTTGGCGCGTGGCGTTTCCCCGCCGATGACGGTGAACGGCGGTTCGTGGAAGTCGCGAATGGACGTTCCCTCGCGCAGGAATTCGGGGTTGTAGCAGACCCCGAAGTCGGCCCCCGCACGCTTCCCGGATTCGCGCTCGAGCGCCGGGATGACCCACTCTTGCGTACTTCCGGGCAGCATCGTGCTGCGGACCACCACCACGTGCCACCCCTCCTTGCGACCGATCGCAAGGCCGATGCTTTCAGCGACGCGCTGTACCGCATCGAGATTGAGGCTGCCGTTGGCATTGCTCGGCGTCCCTACGCAGATCAGGGAAAGATCGGTCTCGAGGACAGCATTGATCCCGTCTGACGTCGCACGTAACCGGCCGTCGGCCGTGGCTCTCCCGATCAGGTCGCCAAGTCCCTCCTCGACAATCGGGCTGCGACCGGCGTTGATCGTGTCGACCTTGATGGGGCTGACATCCACGCCAACGACCTCGAACCCGCTCTCGGCCAGGCAGGCGGCTGAGACCGATCCCACGTAGCCGAGGCCGAAGATGCTGATCTTCGTCATCCTTCCCTCCAGAGTCCCCGTCTGCCGGATCCTATACTCCCCGGACCTT
Organism: Chloroflexota bacterium; assembly: GCA_030774375.1. The sequence goes on from JALYLE010000219.1 coordinate 9,414, forward strand.
GAGCCGCCCCGACCACGTCTTCGTCGTTGGCCTGCCGCGCACAGGCTCCACTCTGACGCGCGCGATTCTCAATGCTTCGCCCCAGGTCGGCATCGGGTCCGAATCGCACTTCTTTCCCTCTCCGATCCGCCTCGGCCTGGCGCGGCGTCCCGGCTACCGGGAGCGATTCGCGAGGATCGGCGACCTTCGGGAGGACGAGGGGCTCGTCCGCGTCATTGACGCGATCTGGAACCTGCGGACGAAGAGCTTCTGGAGCCGGCTGGCAGGCATGGCAGACCGCGCCGATTTCGAGACACGGCTGCGCGCATCGGACCGAACAGATCAGTCGCTTCTCGACCTGGCGATGGAGTACTACGCCAAGGGCAAGCCGATCCGCGGCGAGAAGACACCGCAGCACATCCATGCCATCCCCACGCTGCTGGCCTGGTTTCCGAATGCGCGCATCGTGCATACGTTTCGCGACCCGCGTGCGGTCTGCGTCTCACTAATGAGGAAAGAGGATCGCCAGACCAGCGGCTGGCGACCACGCCTGCTGCGATGGCTCGGGCCGCTGCGCGAGCTGTATGCCACGACCAACGTCACCCTGGCCTGGCTCCGGGTCGTGGCGCTGCACCGCAGGTATCAGCGGCAATACCCCGATCGATACCGCCTTCAGCGCTTCGAAGACCTCATCCGCGACCCTCGCAGGGCGGTCGAGGAGCTCTGCGCCTTTCTCGAGATCCCGTTCTCGGAAGCGATGCTGGAGGTGGTTGTCCTCAACTCGAGCTACGTGCCACGAGCCACCGGAACTGGCTTCGACCCGGCTACCCTTGACCGATGGCGTAGCCATCTTTCGCCGCTCGCCAGGCGCTGGTTCGTCCTGCTCTGCGGAGCCGAGCTCCGCGAGTTCGGGTACGAACCCTAGCGGCCGTCAGCCGTCTGTCTCCGGCCGTCCCCGCGGGGGCGTACGGCCGGCGCCTTCCAATCGTCGTGCGACAAGCTCGATGACCCGAACCCGCGTCTTCCGCCATTCCTGTTGCCGGCGGTCACGCAAGAGCAGAACTTCGGCCCGATAGCGGTCATGTTCCGCCATCAACGCCCTGATGCCTTGGGCGATCCCATGAGCGGTGTTGTCGACGTGGACTGTGCCTTCATCGAAGTACTCGCGCAGGATCGGCCAATTGGAGGTGACGATTGGTGTCCCGAGCACCATCGCCTCGCAGGCCCCGTTCTGCATGGTGTGGTCGCGCGTCGTCAGGCATACCACAGCATGGGCCTTCGCCAGCAGAGCGAGGTACGTGGGCTCCTTCAGGAAGCCGGTGAACTGCACGTTTGACGGCGACAGGTCGGCGTAGGCCGCGGCTCGCTCGCGCGCGCCGGTAATGTAAAACGTCGCCTGCGGTACCTCCGCGGCTGCCGCAAGCACCTCGGCGACCGGCTCGTCGAAGCCCCAGGTGTTGACGACGGCCACGTTGAACTGGTCCGTCATCGGGGGCGGGTCACCAACCTCGAGTGGAGCCGGGATATTCGGGACCACGATGGCAGAGGCACCCCACTGGCGAAGGCGGCGGGCCCAATGCTCGTTCGTCGTGATAGTGGTCACAGCTCGACGCGCCACCCAGCGGTTGAGCCACCGCGGTCGGGTCCAGATGCCGCGTTCGAACGCATCGCTATGCGCATCAATCACGAAGGCCGCGTCCCGGATGAGCGCGTAGAGCGCCACGATCCAGGTGGCGAAGCTCGGCGGGGTCTGGACGAGGACCACGCGCGGGCGGATCCGGGCCAGGAGCAGCAGGGTCGCCAGAGCCTGGCGTGGGTACTTGGCCAGTGCTGCGCGCAGACCACGACGTCGTGTGGGCGTGATGAAATGGAGCTCCTCGATACCGAATTCGCGCGCCATCCAGGCGCTTCGCGTCCCCTTCTCACGCGGCGACCAGACCACCAGCACGGGGCGATCGGGCAGGCCGCTGCGAACGGTCCCGCCTTGAGCCGCAGGCTCAGGCGCCACTGGTCGCTGCCGCGGAAACCTGGGCGAACCGCTCGAGCAGACGCTCGACGTTTCGGTCGAGATCGAATTCGCTGCGGACGAAGGCCCGAGCCGCCTGACCAAGTCGGCTGGCAAGGTCGGCATCGTCGAGAAGGCGCTCCACCGCATCGGCAATCGCGCGCGGGTCGCGTTCGGGGACCAGCAGCCCGGTCGTCCCGTCGCGCACGACCTCAGGGATCCCGGAGACGGCGGTGGAAACCACCGGTACAGCGGCAGCCATCGCCTCCAGGATCACGTTCGGGATCCCGTCACGATCTCCGTCATCGGCCACGATGCAGGGCAGCACGAACGCCGCCGCCCGCCGAAGGCGAGCAACTACCTCATGGTGCGGAAGCGGTCCAGTGAGGCTCACGGTGCGCGCCAGGCCATGCCGCGAGGCAAGAGCCTCGAGCTCCTCGCGCAGCGGGCCGTCGCCAACGATCTCGCACTGGACGATCCGGCCGCGTTGGGTCAGCAGCTGGCAGGCCTCGATCAGGTAGCGCAAGCCCTTGCGCTCCATCAGCTGCGCGACGGCGAGGATGAGCGGCGGCTCATCACTGACTCGGGAGGTATGGTGGTCCGTTGCCATGTACGGCCCCAGGTCGAGGCCGTGGTAGAGCCGCACGATCTTCGACCCAAGCTCGCCACCGAGGACGCGAATGAGGTGGCGACGGTTGTAGTCGGTACAGGTCGCGGCGAAAACCGCGCCGCCGATGCGCTCCGGAAGCAGCACCGGATCGACATAGATCTCCCTGGCGTGTGCAGTCGCCGAATACGTCGTATCGAGGAAGCGCGCAGCCACGAGCGCGACGGTCGCGGCGCGGTCGACGAAATGGGCATGCAGATGGACTCCGCGCCGATCGCGGAGCATCCAGGCCGCGTAGACGCCGGTCAGGAAATGGAGAGCCGTCCGGCGGCGGGGCGCTCGCCCGTGCCTACGTGTCAGCAACCACATGAGGGTCCCGATGTAGGTGCCAGGCCGGCGGAGTGCCCAGACGTTCGCCCGCAGCAAGCCGATCATCGAGGCTGGGAGGAGGTAGGTGACGCGTCTCGCGAGTTCCACCTGCGCGGGGGACAGGTTTGGATCCGGGCGCCGGATCGCGATGATCTTCAGGTCGGTGCCGCGCGCCACGAGGCGCTCGATCTCCCGGTCGATGAAGGTCTCAGTCAGCACCGGGTAACGGCCGATCACGTACGAGACACGCACAGGCCTTCCCTCGCCCGACAGGACGGCGGTACGGGCATGGTTCAGTCCAGGAGCCGCCCCGGTCATCCGTCCACCCCCGTCCCTTCGGCTTCCGGCTGCCCCAGACGTGCGCGATACAGCGCGGCGTGTTGGGCCGCCTGGCGAGCGGCGCTGTAGTGCCGTTCGACCCGCTCACGGCCTGCCTGACCAAGGGCGGAGGCCTGGGTCGGGTCGGCGAGAATGTCCGTGATCGCCGACGCGAGCCGCTCAACGTCGCCGGGCGGAACGAGCACACCTGTGCCGTCGGCAAGCACCTCCCGACTGCCCGAGACATCGGTAGCGATGACAGGCAGGCGGCTCGCCATGGCCTCAAGGAGCGCCATGGGCAGGCCCTCCCACAACGACGGCAGGACGAAAAGGTCGCTCGCGGCCAGCAGCTCCGGCAGATCGCGGCGGTTTCCAAGGAAGTGAACGCGATGTCCGCTCCCGCTCGTCTCGGCCTGTCGCCCAAGCTGCGATCGCAGGGGCCCCTCGCCAGCCAGGAGAATCTCCAGGTCGGGGTGACGTGCCAGTACCTTCGGCAGCGTCTCCAACAAGACGCCATGGCCCTTCTGCTCGAAGAGCTTGGCGACCACGATGAGCAGCCGAGCCCCGTTCGGCACGCCCAGCCTCCTGCGTACCGCAGTGCGATCGACGGGCTCACCAAAGCGCTCGAGGTCGACACCATTGGGGATCAGCACCAGGCGTCCGCGCCGCGGGTGGTAGGCCCGGCGCACCGCCTCGCCCACATCGGTCGAGACCGCGATGAAGGCGTCGACCCGACGCCCGCCGGCCCGGTACAAGACGCGATGCAGCTGGCGCTTCGGCTCGAGCAGCCAGCGCCGATGCCGCAGCTGGTCAGCGCGCAGGTCGAGGAGCGCGTTGTGCACGGTCCAGTAGATGGACCGCACCCCGGGCTCGGACCGCAATGTCAGGACGAGAAAATCGAGGCTGCGCAGGAGATGGGTCTGGATCACCTGGACACGATGCTTGGCGATTACCGCGGCAAGCTGCCGCCGAATTCGGACCAGGTCCACGATGGCCGCCGGCAGCGCGATCATGTCGCCCCGGCGCCCATTCAGCACCTCGACCGCTACCCCGGAGCTTTCGATCTCCGCGCGCAGCGGGCCATCGGTGAAGGTGGCCACCACCGGCTCACATCCGAATGCCGGGAGATGGCGCGTGAGAGTGCGGACCACCTCCTGCCCGCCGCCAAGCTCGAGGTTGCCGACAACCTGGAGCACCGGAAGCGCAGGTCTGGGCATCTCCCTCCTTTGTTCGCAGGCCGTGTGGCAACACTTAGGGGCCGCCCTGGGCGGCACGGGAAGCGCACGATAGCAGTTGGACCGGGTGCTCGATACGCTCCACCCAATGGCGGCGGTGCGCTCCGGCACCGAAGAGTCCTGGTACGCACGGGCTACGCCGCATGCCCGGTGATATAGTCGCCGCCCGGGGCCCGGCTGGGCCGAATGAGACCTGAGCGGGGAGCTCCAGTGATCGTCGTCATCTGCATCGCTACGTGTTCGTGGAGCTGCCCCGAACCGGATCAGGCGGTGCCGCCCACGGTCTGGCAGTTCGTGCCGTCAAGCCCGGTCCGTCAGGTCGAATTCTTCATGTCCGGCGCGCGGGCGCGGGCCTGTTGGGTGCACGTCCGCCCAGATCTATGAGCCGCGTTCCCGCCACCACCGCCGCGCCGGCCGGTGGCCCGTTACGGTACGTCCTCATCGCGTCCAACGCGTACTCGGGGTCGACCCTGCTCTCCTTCCTGCTCGGACAGCATCCGGACATTGCGACCATCAGCGACGTGTCCGGAACGCGCCGTAAGGGGCAGATGGAGACGTTCGCCTGCTCGTGCGGCCTGCTCATGCAGACGTGCACGTTCTGGCAGGGAATCCGCGAGGCCATGCGGCTGCGTGGGTACGATGACTTCAGACTCGAAGACTTTGAACTGGGCTTCGACGGCGGTCGTCCGCAGTGGCTGTCGCAGTTGCGAGCCAGATCGCTGCGCTGGACAGCGCTGGAAGAGCTGCGCGATCGTGTATTCCTCGCACTCGGCTCAGGCCCTCACTTGGCCGATATCGGGGCACGCAACCTCGCATTCGCCGAGGCCGTCCTGTCCGAGACCGGACGGCAGATCTTCGTCGACGCCTCGAAGGAGAGGACACGAGTACGGTTTCTGAGTCGCTACCTGCACGCGGACCTCCGCGTCATCCACCTGGTCCGCGATGTCCGTGGCGTGGTCGACTCTACCTTGCGGCATGGAAACCAGCCGCTAACGGCTATCCAGGCCGCGCGGCGCTGGGAACGGACGAACGCAACGATCATGCGGAACCTGAGCGCGGTTCCCGCGAATCGCCAGGTCACGATCCGCTACGAGGACTTGTGTCGCGACCTGGACGGCTCGCTAGCCACCCTATTCGGGCTCTGCGGCGTGGAGCCCATGACCTGGATGGGCGACGACTTCCGCACCAACCAGCACCTCCTCGGGAACCCAATGCGTCTCGGCGGGCGCGGCGACGTGAGCCTTGACGAAAGGTGGCGCTCACGCCTATCCGTGGCTGAGCAGTGCAGGATCATCAGGGCCGCCGGATGGGTCTTCCGGAGACTCTATGCAGACGAGCGCCAGCCGACGGGCATCGTGCGCCATGCGTAACGCGACCTCGATCAGCCTCCCTCCGCCGGTGCGCGGCTACCTGCCGGCGACATTGCTGCTCGGGAGCCTGGCTCTGGCGGTCACCGCGGGCATTGCCATCGCGGCTGGCGCTCCCGAGCTTGGAATCGCCATAGCGCTTGCCATTCCGATGGTGACGCTCGTCCTCCGCTATCCGTGGGCGGCGGTCTTGATCTGGCTGACAGTCATGCCCTTCTTCGTGGTGAGTCCAGACGGCACCGCTGGCCCGGGTGTCTGGTTGGTGCACCGGTTGCTCGTACCAATGGTCGTGCTGGTCGCGCTCGTTTATCGGACGCTCGGCCTCAGCCGAAGTCACTTCCGGCTCAGCCTGACAGACATGGCGATCGCCGCCTTCCTCCTACTTGGGTACGCGAACATCGCGTTGCTGACCGGCAATCCAGTCCGCATGTCCGTCGCCTTCTACGACGACCTCGTGATCCCCATCGCGATGTACTGGCTCGTCCGGCTGATCGAGCCTCGCGACGACGACCTGCGGCGGATGGTCCCGATCATGATCGGGTTGATCCTCGTCCAGTTCAGCATCGGTCTGCTCAGCTGGGTCGCTCCAGCCGTTCTGCCAGACTTCTGGCTGGGGCGCGCTGGCGAGCGGACCGTCGGCACTCTCCGCGGACCCGGTGCATACACCGTGACCTTAGTCTTCTCCTCGCTCATCGTCCTGCGACGAGCGACGATGGTGCGGTACGCACTCGACCGAATCGTGCTCCTTGGCATCGTCGCCGCGGGCTTTTACGGGGTCGTCCTTTCCTTCTCACGGGGGAGCTGGCTCGGTGCCGCCGTCGTTGTAGCAGGAGTCTTCGTCCTGCATCGGCGGTTGAGCCTCCAGTTCCTGGCCCTCACCGCGGTGCTCGCCATAGCGATGGCGGCCGGACCGCTGGGAAACCAGATCAACTTTGCGGCCGAGCGTCTGGGCGACGCGTCGACCGCCGACTCGCGGCTGGTCACCGACAACGCGGCCGTGCGCATGATCGAAGCCCGGCCCGTGCTTGGCTTCGGCTACGGCAACTTTGAGCGGTCCAGCGAGGAGTACAAAGAGCGCCTGGGTGACATTCCGGTCGCTCCCGGCAGCAGCTCGCATCACGCCTACCTCGCCTTCGCCGCCGAGAATGGACTGCCGGCCCTGATCGCCTATCTCTTCCCTGCGGCCTGGTTACTTATCCTCACATTCCGGCGCTGGTGGCGGGTACCGCGCGTTGGATTCATGAACCGCGCGCTTCTCGTATTTCTGTGGCTGGTGATCGCGGACGAGTTCATCGTGAGCAACTTTACCGACCTGCTCCACTCCAACCCGTGGAGTACGACGTTGTGGTGGATGTCGCTGGGCTTGATCCACGTGGTCCTGACCCGCGCATCGCTCCCGGCTGCCGCCCGCCCGATGGCAATCCGCCCGGTTGACCCCGAACCAGGCACGATTGGTCGGGTCGGTTGACCGGGGATAGCCCGGTCTTCGTAGGAGGGCTCGACCGGACCGGCAAGACGCCACTTTGCCTCGCCCTGGCGGCTAGCTCGGCGCTAGTTATCGGTCGCCGCATGGACCTCTGGACGGCTGTATACGGACAATTTGGCGATCTGGCCGTCGATCGGCACATGCATCGCTGTCTCAATGCGGTGCTGGCGAATCCGCACATTGCCAGCCAGCTCGTCGATGCTGACCGCCTTGTGCGACGCGTTGTGAACGGACCGCGCACCTACGGATCACTCTTCGCGGAGATTGGGAGTCAGCTCACCGAACGGGCCGGAAAGAACCGATGGGGTGAACAGCTCGCGCTCGTCGAGCGCTTCGCGCCAATCGTTTTCGACGTGTTCCCGGAGGCTCGGGTGGTCCACATGGTTCGCGATCCTCGTGACCGCGCCATGGCCCTTCTCCAGTCGTCGACGCGACGGGGCGGCGTCGCCACTGCAACCGCCGGCTGGATCGAATCGGTGAGGCTGGCCGCACGGAACGAGAGCGGGTATGCCGGCCGATACCTGGTCGTGCGCTACGAGAGCTTGCTCGAGCGACCGAAGGAGACGCTGCACACAGTCTGCGACTTCGTTGGCATCGCGTACGAGCCTGAGATGCTCGCCCCCGTGCTCTCAGCAGCCCGCGCCGGAGAGTCCGGCATCGGCAACTTCCGCGACGACCTCAGCAGTCGCCAGATTGCCTACATCCAGACGCGCGCCCGGCCCGAGATGGCGTACCTGGCCTATCCGCTGGAGCCGATTCGTCTCAGCCCATCTGAGCGACTGCACTACCAGATAGTCGATCTGCCGATCAACTGGAGCCTACGGCTAGTGTGGGAGGTCCGGGAGCGGATGGCACGCCCGCATATGAGCACGTGGCCCGCCGCACGTTCCGCGGGCATACGCTGATGGAGAAGGGGCCGGTGTTCATTGGAGGGCTGGAGCGCACGGGCACGAGTCTGCTTTACGCCCTCCTGGCCTCCCACCCGAACATGGCCATGACGCGCCGAACCAACTGGTGGACCTTCTTCTACGGCAACTTCGGCGACCTGGCGCGCGACGAGAACCTCGAGCGGTGTCTCGGGACGATGATGCGCTACCGGCGCCACCTCCAGCTGGACCCGGACCCCGAGAGGCTTCGGCGAGAATTCCTTGCCGGCG
>JALYLE010000220.1 GCA_030774375.1 Chloroflexota bacterium
CCACGATCCTCGTCGATAACGCCATCCGTCATGCCGGCGGGCCGGCGGAGGTCAAGGTCCAAGTGCGGCGCGAAGGAGGGATGGCACTCCTCGATGTGGAGGACACTGGCCAGGGGATCCGAGACGAGGATCTGCCGCACGTATTTGATCGGTTCTGGCGCGCCACAGACGCTCCACCGGACGGGCTCGGGCTCGGCCTCTCGATTGCGTCGTGGATATCGGAGCGCCACGGCGGCTCGATCGGTGTCAGCGCCCGCCCCGGCGGGGGAGCGCGCTTTGAGGTTCGGCTGCCCGCATCGGCCTAAGGCATGTTCGCCTACGGGCGGCGGATGATGAGGCCGTCAGACCGTCGGCAGACGAACTACGGTGACCGCCCAGCTGCAGTCGCTGCGGACCTGCAGGTAAAGGTCACCCTGCAGGCTCGGGTGACTGATGAAGAAGCTTGACTGGACGACGCCGGGAGCCGGCGTCCGCGCCACTGTCGTCTTCGCGAACGTGACCGCCTGGCCGTCCTTGAGCGCGAGCCCCGCCTGGAAGAGGCACGTGGCTCCGGAAACCGCGGCCGGTGGTAGGGCGGCCGCCCATCGCAGAGCGTAGGTCACGCCCTCAACGTGGACGGGGCCGAACTCGCCGTTCGCGAGGGCAGCCCAGCCGGCAACGTACGTCACCGCCCCAGGGCTCGGCGCAGGTTCCTCGTTGGAGACCGCCAGGAACGGATTCGGCGCGTATCCAGCGGCAACCCAGCCCTCTCGGAAGGTGGGAGCAGCGGGATCAGCGTCAGCGACGAGGTACCAGCCGAAGCCGCTGGTGCGCAGCGGACCCAAGATGATCAGTAGCTTGGCGCCGCTCGGCAGGTTCGCGGCGACGCCCCACTGCGTGCCCGGCAGGTCGCGCACGCGAACTCCGGACGCGGTGGTCGCCACTTCGACGCCAGGCGCGAAGAGAGGTACCCCGCCCTCGTTCGGCGTGGCCGTTGGCGTCGGCTCCGGGGTCGGGGTGGGGGACGGCGTTGGCGTCGGAATCGCCGATGCACTCGACTCGGGTGTCGGAGATCCGGGACTGGGCGATGTGGCGCTCTGACCGCAGCTGGCGATCAGGGTCACGAGCGTCAGGCTTAGGCTCAGGGCGCGCGAGACCCGGGGCGCGCGATTTGGCAGCACCGCCCTAGCCTAGCGGCTCTTCGACTCGGACCGCTTCGCTACCGCAGAGGGCGCTCTTCGAGCGGGACATCCCAGTGCGCATCGAGGAGCTCGAAACGTCGACGCTCTTCCGCTTTGTACCGCTCCTGGTCGGGGAAGAGCCGCTCGGCAATCTCGGCCTCCGCGTGCGGCTCCACGGCTGCCCAGTCGCGGTAGGTGATCGTGACCAGGTAGGTCCAGTCGGCGCGCCCATCGCCGTGGAAGCGGGGACCGTACGCCTGCACCTCGAGGAGTCGACCGCTCGTCACCTGGTCGGCCAGGATGGGGTAGTGATTGCGCCGGAAAAGGTCCCACCACTCGTCGTGGAAGCCCCATCGGACCCGATAGAAGTAGGCGATGGTGACTGCACTTGGCTGGGAGGCTTTCGACTGCTCTGCCATCGGTTCAGACCCTACTCCGCTCAGACGCCGGCCGGATGGATCGCGCCGCGTACACTCGGCGCATGCTGGCCTGCCCGAACTGTGGCGAGCTCAATCCTGAGCGGGCACGGTTCTGCCTGAGCTGCGGAACCGCCCTCTCGGCCGAGGGGGTGGGCGAGCGCGCCCACGAGACCCGCCGCAGGGTGACCGTCCTCTTCACAGACGTAGCCGGGTCGACGACCATCGGAGAGCAGCTCGACCCCGAAGCGCTGCGCGAGGTGATGCAGCGCTACTTCGACGCCATGCGGGTCGCCATAGAGCACCACGAAGGCACGGTCGAGAAGTTCATCGGCGACGCAGTGATGGCCGTTTTCGGCATCCCGCAGCTCCACGAGGACGATGCGCTGCGTGCGGTGCGAGCTGCGTTCGATATGCAGGCAGCGCTGGAGACGTTGAATCGCGACATCGGCGCGAGATGGGGTGTTGAGCTCGCGATCCGGACCGGCATCAACACCGGCGAGGTCGTCGCCGGCGACGCGACGGTCGGCCAGACGCTAGCAACCGGGGACGTGGTCAACACAGCGGCGCGACTGGAGCAGGCGGCCCAGGCAGGACAGATTCTCATCGGCCCGGAGACGCAGCGGCTCGTGCGCAACGCGGTGGTCTTGGAAGAGGCGCCGCCGATGGAGCTGAAGGGAAAGGCCGCGCCCGTCGCGGCCTGGCGCGTGACGAGCGTCGACCCGATCAAGGGCGGCCAAGAGCGTCGCATGGACAGCCCGATGGTTGGCCGCGATCGCCAGCTCCGCCAGCTGACCGATGCCGCGGAGCGCACAAGGGTCGACCGCGCTCCCGAACTGGTGACCGTGCTCGGCTTGGCGGGGGTCGGAAAATCGCGACTTGTCCACGAGTTCCTCGGGCAGGTGCGCGGCGAAGCGACCGTGATCCGTGGGCGCTGCCTTCCCTACGGGGACGCCATCACCTACTGGCCACTATCAGAGGCAATTCGTGCTGCCGCGGGCATCGAGCCGGATGATTCGGTCGAGCGCGCGACCGAGCGGATCCAGGCTCTCGCGGGAGACGTTCCCCAGGCGAGCGTCATTGCCCAACGCGTGGCTGGCGCAATCGGCCTGATTGCGGATGAGTCGACGGTGGCCGGTGGGCAGGAGACGTTCTGGGCGATTCGCCGGCTGTTCGAGGCGATGGCTCGCCGGCAACCGCTGGTTGCGGTCTTCGATGACGTTCAGTGGGGAACGCCAACCTTCCTCGATCTCCTTGAACACATCACCGACTGGTCCCGCGACGCGCCAATCCTCTTGCTGGCCATAGCGCGTCCCGAGCTCCTGGAGGTCCGGCCGACGTGGGGCGGAGGCAAGATGAACGCCACGACCCTGCTGCTCCAGCCGCTCGAGGATGCAGCAGTCGACGAGATCATCAGCAACCTCGTTGGATCGCAGCCCCTGCCAAGGGACCTCGCCCGCAAGATCGAGGATGCAGCGGAAGGGAACCCATTCTTCGTTGAGGAGCTCCTTTCCATGCTCGTCGACGATGGCGTCCTCGAGCACGACGGCGATGCTTACCGGGTAATGCGCACCCCGAGCGAGATCGCCGTGCCTCCCACCATCGAGCTGCTCCTGGCCGCGCGGCTCGACCATCTCCCCGCGGATGAGCGCGCCACGCTGGGACGCGCCTCGGTGGTCGGGAAGCGGTTCGGCGCCTCGGAGGTGGCGCAAATCAGCCCTGAGACCGAGCGCGAGACCTCGTTGACCAGGCTGATGGCGCTCGTCCGCAAGGAGCTCGTGCGCCTCGACGAGCAGGCGGCATCAGAGTTGGACGCGCTCGATGAGGAGGTGCGCTTCCGCTTCCGTCACCAGCTTGTCCGAGACGCCGCGTACGAGGCGTTGCCCAAGCACGAACGTGCGCACCTCCACGAGGTCTTCGCCGATTGGATGGAGCAGGCGCTGCCGCATCGGCTGAACGAGCTGCACGAGGTCGTCGGCCACCACCTCGAGCAGGCTTGCCTATATCGGCGGTCGGTAGGCGGCGCATCTCGCGCGGCCGAAGACTTGGCGATGCGGGCCGCCACGCACTTCGAGGCGGCCGCGGAGCGCGCGCATGCGATTGGTGACATGTCGGCGACCACGAGGCTCATCGAGCGAGCGCTGGCGCTGGTGCCCTTAGATGGCCCGCAGCGACTGCGCCTGCTCACAAAGATGACCGATCCACTCAAGGAGCAGGGCCGACTCCAGGAAGCGCTCGAGACGATCGAGGAGGTGCTCGTTGCGCCGCATGTCGACGACGCGACCCGCGCGAATGCCCTGGAGAATGTCGAGCTTCTGACCGAGCTCGGCTGGAGCGCGGCCCAGATCCAGCCACGCGTCGATGAGGCCCTGAGCATTGCTCGTCGCATCGCCGAGCCGGGCGGCGTCGCACGCGCTCTTAACGCGCAGATGCAGCTGGCGTGGTTCCGTGGCCAGCTGGGCGAGCAAGTCAAGATCGCCGAAGAGGCCCTGCCACTTGCCCATGAGGCCGGCGACATCGGTCTCGAAGCGGAACTTCGCTACCAGAAGTTCGTGGCACCTCTCCTCCAGGCCGAGAGGACGGAACGCGACGACAGCGAGATGTACGAAACCCTCGAGTTCGCGCGGAGGAACGGACATCTGGCGTTGGAGATGGGAGTCCTGCAGGCGATCGCGCATGCGCACGCTGAAGATGGGGACTACGACAAGGCGATGGAGTTCAACGGGCGTGCCAAGGCCATGGCTGCAGACATCGGGATGAAGGTCTGGCTTGTGTCGGGGGCGAGCGCACGGCACATCGAGGCGTGGTTCGGGCATCGGGAGGCGGCGCTCGAGCTGACACAAGAGTCATTCCGTGCGCTCCGAGACCTCGGCGAAAAGGGATACCTGTCCACGGTCGCCGCAGAGCTCGCGCTGCAACTGCTCGACGTAGACCGCGTCGATGAGGCACGCGATGCGGCAAGCGTCGCCGAAGAGACAGGCGCCTCGGACGACGTCGCGACACAAGTCGCGTTGGACTCCTTCAGAGCGAGGATGCTGGCTCGCGAGGGCCACCCCGTCGAGGCCGAACGGCTCGCGCGCAATACCGTCGTGCTAGCGGACAGCCATGAGTTCTTCAGCATCCACAACACGGCAAGGACGGCGCTCGCCGACGTCCTTCGGGTGAACGGTCGGGTGGAGGAGGCTCGCGAGGTGATTGAGCAGCTCGCTGGATTTGTCGAGCGCCGCGGAAACCCAACCTACGCGGCAACGCTGCGCCTGCAGGCGGCGGAGAAGCTCTAGCTGAGCCTCCGCGCCTCGGCCGCCAATAGTGCGGCGATCTCGCGGGCGTTCGTGGTTCCGTAGTTGGCGTAGCAGTTGTTCATGAGCAGGTGGATCTCCTTTGCCTTGCCCGCGGCCTCCTCGACCCGCGGGACCCATTCCTCGAGCTCCGGCTGGGAGTAGAGGTATCGGAACCGCTCGACCACCGGGATCCCCTTCGCCTCCCAGGTTTCTGCACGGCGCCCGTGGAATCGCACCACGGCCAGCTGCGGTGACGTGACGGCCACGATGGGCGGCACGGAAGATCGCATTCCCTGCGGCGCGTCGACCATCACGAATGGGATCTGGTACTTGTCCAGGAAGTCGAGCGTCCGCCCGGCGTTCTTCTCGTTGAACCAGGACGCGGCGCGGAACTCGACGGCCATCGGTACATCCCGCAGGCGCTCCTTGGCCTCCACGATGGCGTCACGCGCCTCGTTCGAGGGAAAGACCCACTTGGGGAACTGGAGGAAGATCGCGCCCAGCTTTCCCGCGGAGTGGAGTGGCGCCACGCCGTCCAGGAACTGGTCCCAGATCGCGTCGTAGATCTCCTTGGGCAGGTCGCGGCCATAGATCCGCCCTTTGTCCTGCAGCTCGATCGGCAGCGCCTCGCGAATCTCCTTGGGGAGGCGTTTCACCTCCGACGGCTGGCCGGTCATCAGCGCGTGGGCTTTGATGTCGAACGTGAAATCGGGTGGCGTGCGTTCGAGCCACAGCTCGCCCATACGGCGCACGGGGAGCGCGTAGTACGTCGAGTCGACCTCGACCACCGGAAACTGGTCGGCGTAGTAGTTGAGCCGATCCTCCGCGTTCTTCGCATCGGGCGGATAGAAGACCCCGGGCGCCACCATGGTGGGGTCCGTCCAGCTGGCCGTACCGATGCGGACCCTGGCCGTCCCCACGCGCATCGGTTTGCGCGCGGCCTCAGCGACCGATTCGCCACGCTCGGCGGACGCTTCGGGTCCTGGATCGTGAACGGATCCCCCTGCGTCGTCGGCGGTCGTCTTCGATGCCTTCGCCATGTGAGCAGGGTAGCGCTTGACCCGCGTCGCATGCTGGTCCGAGATGCCCCGCCCGTTCGATCCCTACGCGACCCTGCGCGTCCCCCGGTCGGCGACGGCACGACAGATTGCCCGTGCCTATCACGACCTGGCGAAGGCGCTGCACCCCGACCTTCACGGCCGGCAGACGGAGCCCCAGATGGGCGCGGTGAACCGCGCCTGGAGGATCCTGTCCGACCCGCGTCGCCGCGCCGAATGGGACGGCGATCACCCGGTCGGCGCTGCGGCAAGCCATTGGGTCGGGAGACCGGCGGCGAGCCCGAGCACGAGTGCTTCCCACACGCCTAGGGATGCCTGGCCCATGCCCAATGCCACCCGTAGACCGGCACGCCGCAGTCGAGCTGACTCTGAACCGCGACGTCCCGCCCAACCGCATCCCACCTCTCCCCCAACCCCGCGCTCCCTCCTGGACTCTGGATGGCTCGCCGCGGCCGTCGGCGGAGCGATCGTGGTCGGCATCCTGGCGGCGGCGGGCATTGCGGCTGGCCTTACCGCGTCGCACGACGGGGCCGCACGCGAGCTCCCGCAACGGGGCACGCCGGCCTCCATGCAGCGCGCGGTAGCGGGCACGGCCCTGGTGGTCCGATTCAACGCCATCGGCTATGGCCGTCTCGACATTCTCGAGGCTGGCGCGGTGGTGTCCGATTCAGTCCCGTGCGCTGGCGGCATCACGATGATGGGCTTTCCAGAGACGGCCGAGGCTGGAACGTCGTTTGTCAGGTGGGATGCGGCGAGCGGAACCTACGCATATGTTTGGAAGACGGATCCGGGCTGGGCGCAGAGCTGTCGGCGACTGGCCATCGACGTGGATGGCGCGATCCAGGACTTCTATTTCGACTTCCGCACGGATTGATCGCTCCACCCAGCTGCCGGTGCGGTCGGGGTCCGCGCGTCACGTCACAACGCCGTCGTTGCCTCGTCATCGGTGCGTCATGGATCCGTCGTAGGATTCCACCATGACCAAGATCTCAAAGACCGATGCGGAGTGGGCGCGCGAGCTCACCCCCGAGCAATTTCACGTCCTTCGCGAGAAGGGCACCGAGCGGGCGTTCACCGGTCGCTACTGGAACGACCACCGGCAGGGCACGTACCGATGCGCCGGCTGCGGAGCGCAGCTCTTCGACGCGACGACCAAGTTCGAGTCCGGGACCGGGTGGCCCTCGTTCTACGCGCCCGCGGACGATTCGGCCATCGAGACCGAGACAGATCGCTCCTGGTTCATGACCCGCAACGAGGTCAACTGCGCGGCCTGCGGCGGGCACCTGGGCCATGTCTTCGACGACGCGCGCGACCAGCCAACCGGCCTGCGGTATTGCATCAACTCGGCGGCCCTGACGCTAGACCCAGCCGAGCCGGCCGAGCGGATGGAAGAGGTCTGACCGGGAACATCTCCGGTCGACAGGTTACGGAAGGCCAGCCCTTCCGTAGCTTTCCAGCATCGTGGTCCGACCGCCGAGTGCACGTCGCTCGGCGGCTCGTCGCCGGATCAGGGCGGCGTACAGGATCGATGCGATGACAAGGGCGGCTGTCAG
>JALYLE010000221.1 GCA_030774375.1 Chloroflexota bacterium
ACCTGGATCCGACGGCCGTCGATGCTGACCATGCGCTGCGTCCCGCGAGCGACCTCGGCGAGCGTGACCTCGGCCTCCGCCTGGACATCCGGGGCGCGTGCGATCGTCGTGCGTGTTCGGGCGGAGCCGGACGTCGCGCGGGAGCCGCCAAGGTCGCCGAACTCGAACGCCTGCTCGAATGGTGAGCCGCCGGCTGTCCCGAACGAGACCCCGCCGTCGCCGAAAAGGTGCGGAAGAAGTCGGAGAAGTCGCCCATCTCCTCCGGGGAGACGCGGCGATACGTGTAGCGCGTACCGCCCGGGCTGGCCCCGAATGCGCCGCCCCACTCGCCGCCGGATTCAGCCCCGGCGAATGGCCCCCTTCCGGCAAAGGCCCCCTCGCCACCGTACTGCTGATACGCCTGCCAGTTGGCGCCCAGCTCGTCATAGCGCTTGCGCTTTTCGGGATCGGAGAGGACGGCGTGCGCCTCGTTGACCTCCTTGAAGCGCTGCTCGCTGGTCGAGTCGCCCTGGTTCCGATCAGGATGGAGCTGGCGCGCCAGGCGGCGGTAGGCCTTCTTGATGTCGGCCTGCGTCGCCTTCTTGGGCACGCCCAGGACCTCGTAGTAGTCCTTGTACTCCATTCAACCGGCCTTCCCTGCCGGCCTCTTGGTCAGGCCGACCCAATGTTCAGGCGCATCCCGCGTTACCCAGATGCGTTACTCCTCGGCGCGCGGGGCGGACTCATGCGTTTGGCACTGGCGGCTGGTCCGCCGGTGCCGGTGGGGTGACCGGAAGCGAGGGCTTGGGGGTCGCGGGCTTGCGGCCCGAGCCTCCCGCCTTCGCCGCGACCGGCTCGCGCCTCGCGCGCCGGACGACCGCCTTCTGCCGCGCGGCGCGCTCAGCCTTGATTCGGGTGGCCGGACGCGCACGATCGATCAGCGCCTGGGCGAGCACCTCGTCCATGGTCTCGACCGGGATGATCCTCAGCTGGTTCCGCACCTCCTCAGGCACGTCGACGAGGTCCTTCTCGTTGCGCCGAGGGATGAGGACCGTCTTCACGCCGGCGAGGTGCGCGGCGAGCAGCTTGCTCTTCAGCCCGCCAATCGGCAGCACGCGCCCGCGGAGCGTGATCTCGCCGGTCATCGCCAGGTCGCGTCGTACCGGCTTGCCGGTGAGCAGACTTGCCATGGCCGTTGCCATCGTCACCCCGGCGGACGGGCCGTCCTTGGGTGTCGCCCCCGCCGGAACGTGGATATGGATCGTGTGCTTCTCGAAGACCGTGGGATCGATTCCCAGGTCCCTGGACCGAGCGCGCACATAACTCAGCCCAGCCCGAGCGGACTCCTTCATGACGTCGCCGAGCTGCCCGGTGAGGATGAAGTCGTCCTTCCCCTCCATCTGGGTGGTCTCGACCTGGACGATGTCGCCACCGGCATCCGAGACGACCAACCCGGTCGCCATCCCCACCTGGTCCTCGTCGTCCAGCTCGCCGTATTCGAAGCGGGCAGGCCCGAGGTAGTCCTCCAGGTCGGCGGCGGCCACGGTCACGCGTACCTTGGGGTCGCCGGCCACGCGGCGCGCGACCTTCCGGGCGATGTTCGCGATCTCCCGCTCGATGTTCCGAACGCCGGCCTCCTTGGTGAAGGCCTGAATCAGCCGCACGAGCGCGCCCTCTTCGAGCGTCAGCTGCTCCTCGGTAAGGCCGTGTGCCTCGAGCTGCTTGGGGAACAGGAACCTCTGGGCAATCCGCAGCTTCTCGAGCTGCGTGTAGCCGGGAAGCTGAATCACTTCCATCCGATCGCGGAGGGCGGGCGGGATGGTGTCGAGCATATTGGCAGTGGCGATGAAGAGGACCTTCGACAGGTCGAACGGCACCTCCAGGTAGTTGTCCTGGAAGCTGAAGTTCTGCTCCGGGTCGAGGACCTCCAGCAAGGCAGATGACGGGTCGCCACGGAAGTCCATGCCGACCTTGTCGATCTCGTCCAGCATGAAGACCGGGTTCGCCGATCCAGCTGTCTTGATGCTCTGGATGACCCGGCCCGGGAGGGCACCGATGTAGGTGCGCCGATGGCCTCGGATCTCAGCCTCGTCGTGGATGCCACCCAGGCTCATGCGAACGAACTTCCGTCCCATGGCCCGCGCGATGCTCCGGCCCAGGCTCGTCTTGCCCACGCCGGGAGGGCCGACGAAAAGCAGGATTGGTGAGCGGATCTTCTCGGCAAGCTTGCGAACCGCCATGTACTCGACGATCCGCTCCTTGGGCTTCTCGAGCCCGTAGTGGTCCTCATTTAGGACCTTCTCGGCGTCGTCGAGGTCCAGGTTGTCATCCGAATAGCTGCCCCACGGCAGGCTCACCAGCCAGTCGACGTAGGTGCGAATGACGCCCTGCTCGGGCGACGCGGAGGGGATGCGGCTGAGCCGATCCACCTCCTTGAGGGCTTTCTCCTTGACCTCGTCGGGCATGGCCGACTGCTCGACCTTCTCGCGCAGCTCGGTGGCCTCGGCGACCGCCGGATCGTCCTCGCCAAGCTCCTTCTGGATCGCCTTGAGCTGCTCGCGCAGGATGTACTCGCGCTGGGTCTTGTCCATCTCGGACTTGACCTCGCTCTGGATCCTGCCCTTGAGCTCGAGGACTTCGATCTGCTTCGCGAGGAAAGCGCTGACCAACCGAAGCCGCTCCGCGACGTCGATGGTCTCCAGCAGCTGCTGGCGGAGCTCGGTGCTCATGTCCGGGCTGTAGGCGACCATGTCGGCCAGCAGCCCTCCGTCGGAGATATTCCGGGCGGCGACCGCAACCTCGGGTGGGACGGATGCGCCCGACGTCACGTAGTGCTCGATCTGACCCTGGACCGATGCCATGAGGGCCTCGACCTCCAGGCTCTTGGCGTGGCTGTCGTCGATCTGCTCGACGCGCGCCTCGAGATGTGGATCGGTCTGCACCAGGTCGAGGAGCCGGATCCGACGCTGACCCTGGACGATGGCCCGAATGGTGCCGTCCTGGAGACGGATCACCTGGGCGATCTTCGCCAGGGTACCGATGGTGTACAGCTCGTCGACGCTGTCGACCTCTTCAGTTTCTGAGCTGCGCTGGGTAATGAGCGCAACCGGCGAGCTCGTGCGCACAGCGCGATCGAGCGCCTTGACGCTGCGATCGCGTCCCACCTGGAGTGGCACGATCATCTCCGGGAAGATCACCGTATCTCGCAGCGCGACGAGCGGAAGGACCTGGACCCGATCCACGTCCTGTGTGTCCTGCACCTCCGGCTCGACGGCTTCGTCTCGAATCTCTGATTCCATTCTTGGTCACATGTCCCTTCGGTCGAGGTCGCTCACCGGCTCTGGCTCGTCACCCTCAACGTAACGCTCGACATCAGCCTCATCGATCAGGTCGTACACCCGGATCTTGCCGAGAGCCTCGAGCTGAAGGATGACCTTGACGCCCGCCAGGTTGACCCCCTGGCGTCGGGTCAGGAAGCGGATGATACGCACCCGCTGGATGTCCGCCTCCGAGTAGAGGCGAAGATTGTTGCGCCGCTGAGGACAGAGGAGTCCTTCCTCCTCATAGATCCGCAGCGTGCGCGGATGCACGCTCGCCAACTCGGCGGCGATGCTGATGAAGTAGCGCGGCCGCGCGAGGTCCCGCCGGAGGCTCATCTCTGGCCCCCGCCGCGCTCGCACGTCAGGCGTGTTGCCGGCCATCACCGGCCGAGGGCGGAAGGCTTTCCAGCAGGTCGTTCATCGCCTGCGGGAGGCTGACCGCCTCGGGGAATCCATCGTTTCTGGTCTGGTTAGCCATAGGTCTGCAAACCCCTCGCGCGATGCTGAAATTGCGTCCCGCACGGCGTGAGGTCGGTGCGTGCCGATACCCTAATCAATGACAATATCGTTGTCAAGGGTTCTACCACCGAGCGAGCCGATGGCGGGCTATCCCCGGGTGCGCAGCGTCTGGAGCAGCCGTCGCAGGCGGACGGGAGCGCGACCAGCTTCCTGGCGGGCCAGCGTCCGTCCGGCGTAGCGGACGAGCTGGTAGGCCGCCGCCAGACGGGGGAGTGATGGATCGGCGAGCCCTTCCCCGCGAGTCCGGCGGGCGTGGGCCGCGGGCGTCTCGTGTGGCTCGCGCGGCCAGCGGCCGTCACCGGCGAGTGCCTCGAGGGCGGCCAGATAGGCACCGGCCGGGTCGTCCGCCGCATACCGCCGTCGGCGTGGGCGACTGGCAGGGGGTGGGGCGGCTGCCGGCAGCTCGGCTGCATCCGGGATGACGATCGAACGCTCCTCGAATCCCTGGGCCAGAGCTCGTGCGATGCGGCGACGCTCCTGCCAGCGCAGGTAGATGATCGCCCCCACGATCAGCAGCTCGAACAGGATCAAGACCCCAACCAGGGCATAGAAGATGACGGTGGGTGCAACGTTCTCCGGGGTCACCGGCAGTTTCGAGAAATCGGGGAGCGTAATCGTTGGCAGGTTGGTGCCGCGCGGGATGATCTTGTGGAGCGCCTCGGCGACGACCGCAGCCAGGAGCAGAACCGGAGTCATCAGCACCAGGAACGCAATCACCAGCACTCGTATCGGTCCATAGACCATCGCGACGAGGGCCCGCAGCGGGACGCCAAGGAGCGATGCGGTCGGGATGCCAATCACCATCACGGCAACGGCCACGACGCCGAGCGTCGCCAGCCAGGTCCGGTTTCGGCGCCAATCGCTCCCGGTCGCAACCCGCACCGCCTCGAGGCGCGCCAGCCCCATCGCGGCAAAGGCGGAGCCGGCGAAGACCATCGTGCCGATGAATGCTGCGTCTGTGAATAGCTGGCGCGGGCCAACCGGAGCCAGCGCCTGGCCGATGAGCCATGGGATTGCCAGGCCCGGAATCCCCCAGCGGAGCAGCCGCTCCTGCA
>JALYLE010000222.1 GCA_030774375.1 Chloroflexota bacterium
ACGGAGGAAACCGCGACCTACGCCTCGACGAAGGGAGGCTGGCCAATGATCCTCTCCGGCCTCAAGACGCTGCTCGAGACCGGTGAGGACCTGAAGATTCAGGTGCCGGAGGCGGCGACCGCGTAGCGCGACGACGCGCGCAGACAAATGCTTGTGAGAGGCGGCGCCCGAAGACGTCGCCTCTCAACCTGCTCAGAAGGGCTTGACCACCATCAACCACAGGATGACGAGCAGGCCGCCGCCGCCGAGTATCGCCAGGATCCACGGCTGGGGTGACGCCAGCAGCGCCGCCTGTTCGGCCGAAGATGCAGGCTCGGGAGCCGGCGCATCGGCCTTGTCCTGGTAGGTCTTGAGACCGAATGCGCGGCGTACCTTGGCGTAATGCTGCGATCCGAGTGGATACATGGCGACCACGATCACGATGAATACGCCGAGTGCGACCCAGATCCAAGCTTGGCCCCAATGCCCGCCGACAAAGCCGGCCGCGATCCCCGCGATCAGCAGGACAAGCAACGCGCCGTACATCATGCCCAGGCTGCCCGACGACAGGTCCAGGAGTGCGCTGACGCGCGCCGGATCACGCTCAGACCGCAGGCGAAAGGCGACCATCACCGACGTGCCGTGACCAAGGACGAAACCAAAGCCGCCGGCCACGTGGATCAGAACAATCCAGGGATACCACTCCATCTCAGACGCCCCCGGCTGGCGACTCTCCTGGCGACCCGGCGGGCGTGGCCATCGGTGCTCTCACCAAGGCTGTGGCACGGCCTGCAACCTGCCACGAGAGCCACACCACCGCCAGCGCATTCACCGGGTGGAGGGCCGCCACGAGTGGCAGGCCGTCGCGGAGCGAAGGCAGTGCGGACTGCACGAATGCCGCCACCGCCAATCCGCCTGCGAACCAGGCCGTTCGCCGCGGGGCGCGCGCAGCAAATGCGAGTCCCAGAACAAGGATGGGCGCGAGCGACAGGAGATACCCAACGCCACGGTGGAGCGCAAAGCTGTCGTCGCCGGTGACGAATAGCCCAACTCCCGCCAGGAAGACCTGGAGGATCAGGGCCGCGAACAGGATCCAGGCTGCCCCGGCGAAAACGAGCCGCGCAACGCGCACCATCCGAGACCCTCCGTCATGGACGCCGGCTCAGCGCGGGCGTTCGCTCGCGGGATGGTACGTCAGGCGGGTTGCCAGTGGAAGGCCCCAGTGAAGAGGCCGTCGACGAATCCGATATGCCAGCCCAGGTACAGCCCAAAGGCCAGGGAGAGGATGCCTGAACCGACGGTCAGCCAGCGATTGAGGTTGACCGAGCGGGCGCGTGTCACCATGAAGGGCAGCCCGATGGCGGTGGTGATGAGCGCCATTCCGAGCACCACGCCCACGCAGAAGACGCCCAGGTAGGCGATTGCGGCGCCCGGGTCATGAATCGTGGCAAGGACCAGCAGGGCCACCGCGGCACTCCCGGCCAGGCCGTGGACGAGGCCGATGGCGACGGGACGGAGCAGCTGGTACCAACCCAGCTGGGCAATCAGGCCGCCCTGCGCATCGGTCGCATGGCCCAGGCGACGATCGCGCCCGTGCCCGTGGAGGTGCTCGTGCGCATGCGGATGCATGGCGACCTCGTCGTGGGCATGGAGGTGCGCGTGCGAATGGCCGTGCATCGGAGCGGGCGGGGTCAGACGCTCCGTGATCCGCCGCATCACGCCGGTCAGGTTCAGCACCCCCAGCAGGATCAGCATCAGCGCCACCGCGAACTCCATGGCCAGGCCGACCGGCGGGGGAATGACGACGTTGAAGACGATGATCGCCACTCCCACCGCGACGACCGTGATGGTGTGGCCCAGTCCCCAGAGCGCTCCGATGAGCGTGCTGTGGCTGAACCGCCTGCTGCGCGCGAGGATGGTCGTGATGGCTATGACGTGGTCTGCGTCGGTCGCGTGGCGCATGCCGAGCAGGAATCCGATGCCGGCAAGGCCCAGGAGCTCTCCCACGCGATTCCTCCTCCTCAGCAGCGGACATCGGTCTGTCCCTAGAGTCTACCGATCCATGAGGGCCTATTGCAAGAGGTTGCAATTACGCCGTGATCCGTATACTGAACGGCCGATGGCGACCGCCGAATCATTGCCGCCGCCCTGGGCGTCGGTCCGCGACCGCTTTCGCGAGCGCGGCCTGCGATGGACCCCCCAACGCCGCACGTTGATCGAGGTGCTGGCCGCCGCGAGCGGTCACGTCACCGGCGCGGAGCTCGTGGAGCGCTGCCGAGCCCTGGACCCGACGACGATTCCGTCGACCGTGTACCGCACCCTCGACGTGCTCGAGGAGCTGGGGCTCGTGCGACACGGGCACGGCGCGAGTGGTCGCGAGGAGTATCACGTCGG
>JALYLE010000223.1 GCA_030774375.1 Chloroflexota bacterium
GCTGCCATGACGGCAAGATCGGTCCAGTAGAAGCCGCTACCGGAGGCGAGGGGATTCCAGATGCCGAGCATGGCGTCGGCGAAATGGCGAATCGGGAAGATCTTCGAGACGGTGTTGATCCAGTCGGGAGCGTCGCGCATGTCGACGAATATGTTGCTGATGAAGTTGAGTGGCAGGATCGAGAACTGGACGATTGCCGGCGCGGAGTCGGCATTCGGGATCAGCCCGGCGATCGCGAGGCCGAGAGCGCAGAAGGACGCCGCGCCGACCGCGAGGGTCGTGATCAGAGCAGGCAGACGTTCAAGGGGGAGATGCACCGCATAGAACACGGACCCAAAGGCCGCGACGATCACCACGAGCGCGAAGGCCAACAGCACCGAGTGGATGATCCGGCCAGACAGGTATGCCCAGGGTGGAAGCGGCGTGCCCCGCATGCGCTTGAGAATTCCCAGGTCGCGCGCGCCGGTGACCATCATGGCGATGTTCGTGTACGTGGCCGTGATCACCCCGAAGACGATCACCCCTGGCGTGTAGAAGTCGGCCACGCGGAGGCCGCCCCCGATGCCTGCGGTGCCCCCGAAGAGCACGTTGAAGATGATCATGAACATCAACGGGAAGAAGAAGGTGAAGAAGGCGGCGATCGGGTTCCGCCAGAAGGCACGGTTCTCGTAGCGCACCTGGCGAAGCGCCAGCGCGACCCCAGTCACGCCGCTCCCTCCTCGGCCTCTTCCTTGGTGAGCTCCAGGTAGACGTCCTCCAGGCTCGGCCGCGACACCTCGAGGCCAACCAGCTCCTGGCCCGCCTCGAGCGCCCAGCCCGTGAGGTCATGCAGCGTCTGCGTCGGGCCCTGGGTCTCAAGCTGCCAGGCGCCGCCGGCCGTTTGGCGCGCCGCAAACGCGCTCGGTGGGGCGGCTCCATCGGGAAGCGCGAAGCGCACGAGCGATGCCTGCGAGCCACGTGCGCCCAACGTATTCGGGCTGCCGGATGCGACAATCTCCCCTCGAGCGATGATCGCCACACGATCGGCGAGGACCTGCGCCTCGTCCATGAAGTGCGTCGTCAGGAAGACCGTCTTCCCGAGCGCCGCGAGCGCGCGGATCGTCTCCCACGCCTGACGACGGGCCGAGGGATCGAAACCGGTGGTCGGCTCATCCAGGAAGAGCAGCTCCGGGTCCCCGGCCAGGGCGAGCGCCAGGTCGACGCGCCGGTGCTGCCCACCCGACAGCCGAATGATGCGCTGGTCGGCAGACTCGCTCAGCCCAACCAGGCCGATCACCTCGTCGATGTCGCGGGGCCGGGGATAGTAGCCCGCGTACATCGCGACGATCTCGCGCACCGTGAGGTATGGCTGGACCCCGGTCTGCTGGAGCACGATCCCCATCCGCTGCATCAGGTCGCGCTCATGGCGCGCCGGGTCGTGGCCGAGCACGTTGACATCGCCGGCGGTCCGCGTCCGGTACCCCTCGAGGATCTCGACCGTGGTGGTCTTGCCCGCTCCGTTCGGACCGAGCATGGCGAAGATCTCGCCGCGCGCAACGCTCAGATCGATGCCGCGAACGGCCTCCAACGTGCCGTACGACTTGCGGAGGCCGCGAACCTCAATGGCGAGGTCGGCCACATTCACTTCGCCGCCAGAACGGTCCAGGTCGCGGCGATGAAGGTCAGCACCATGAAGGCGATGAGGGCGAGCGGCAGAAGCGCGACCATGAAGTTCTGGCGCAGCTCCTGGTGCTGCGGGTCGTGATGATCGGCATGCAGGTCGTGGATCGTGTCCACGACCATCGGGGCATCTTCGTCGCCGGCGACGGAGGGCAGGTTCATTTCGTCACCTCACTTTGGCCCGAGGATAGTTGCCAGCTGTCGTTCCAGCTCGGCGGCCGATAGCTGGCCGATCTGGCGGCCGGCGACGATTCCGGACCGACTGATGAAGAACGATGCCGGCGGCGCGTCGACTCCATATGCCCTCGCGACCGCGTCCCGCGGGTCGATGGCTGAAGGCCAGATCGCGCCGATGCGGGCGGCGAAGGCGCGCGCCGCCTCGGCACGATCCTGAAAGACGATCCCCACCACGGCGAGGCCGTCGGACGCATGCCGGGCGCTCGCCCGCTTGAGGAGGGGCATCTCCTCGACACACGGGCCGCACCAGCTTGCCCAGAAGTTGACGATCACCGGGCGGCCGCGGAGGTCGTGGAGGCTGACCGGACGCCCGTTCAGGTCGGTGAGCGTGAAGGCCGGCGCGGGATCGCCGATCCGCGCAGGCACCGCCAAGCTCCCACCGACCGTGGCGAGGCGCACGACGAGCAGCCCCACAAGAATGAGGGGCAGCACCCCCGCGGCCACCAGGTAGGCAAGTGGCAGGCGCGAGCGGCGGACGCGGGAGGCCCGCACGCCCCGGACGGCTGGCGGGGCGCGGTGAGACGCCGGGACGCTCGTCACTCAATGCCCCTTGGTGTCATGCGGGCCGCCTTCGGTTTCGTGCCACTCGCGCCCGGCGGCACGCACCCACCCGACAACTGCGTACGCGAAGATCGCAAGGCCCGGCACGACCAGGAACCAATTGGCCACCTGGCCCTTGGGATGGAAGGCGAGCCCGGCACCCAGAAAGGCGGAGCCCGCCGCGAAGATCGCGGGGAGCAGGCTCGGGTTCGGTAGATGCACGCCACGCGGTGGCCGCGGCCGCTCGCCCGGGCCGGGCTGGCGGATGCTGATGGCAAAGATCAGGCCCAGGACGAAGAGGATCCCGACGCCGATGATCAGGTAGCCGAGTGCGGTATCGGTCAGCACGCGGCGGTCCTCCGTAACGCGGGAAACGGGGTCGCGCTCACGGTGCTCACCAACCTAGCGCAGGAAGTAGAGCGTCGTGAAGAGCGCGATCCAGACCACATCGACGAAGTGCCAGTAGATGCTGATCGCCTCGACGGCAATGTGGTTGCGCCCGCTGAACTGGCCCTGCAGCGACCGCGCCAGCAGGATGGTGAGGCCCACCGTCCCGCCGAAGACGTGCGCGCCGTGGAAGCCGGTGAGCGTGTAGAAGGTCGTGCCAAAGATGCCCTCATTGATCCCGAAGCCGAGCTGCGAGTAGTCGTACAGCTGGCCGAGCAGGAAGGCCACGCCGAGCGCCAGCGTCAGGCCGATCCAGCGCTTGAGAGCGCGCTGATCTCCGCGGCGGATGGCCCATACCGCGAACTGCATCGTGAAGCTGGAGCTGACCAGGATGATGGTGATGGGCAGGGCGATGGGCAGGATCTCGAGCTCGGGCGCACCCTTTGGCGGTCCCCACTCGCCCACGTGCGCGGCGCGACTGTTGAAGTAGGCGGCGAAGAGACCGCCGAAGAACATCACCTCGCTGGCGATGAAGAGGAGCATGCCGAGCAGCGGGGTCGGCATGCCGACCTGCGCCGCGGCGCCATCGGCCGATGGGCGAGGGACGCGACGCGCCTGCACGCTCATGATTCGCCCGCCTGCGCCGGCAGCGTGGCCGCGGCATCGGTCAGCTGTTCGCGGTCGTGCTTGTGGCGAATGTCAAAGACAGGGCGTTCCGAGCGAATTGGTGGGAGCTTGTCGAAGTTATAGGGAGGTGGCGGGGAGCTGGTCGCCCACTCGAGCGTGTTCCCCTCCCACGGATCATCACCGACCCGCTCACCGTTGATGAAGGTGGCGACCACGTTGAGCAGGAGCGGCAGGATGCTGATCGCGATCGTGAAGGCGCCGGCCGTGGAGATGACGTTCAAGATCGTCCAGCCGGCGTCGGGCGAGTAATCGGCGACGCGGCGCGGCATGCCCTGGATCCCCAGCATGTGCATCGGGAAGAAGGCCAGGTTGAAGCCGATGAACAGCAGCCAGAAGTGGACCTTGCCGAGGCCCTCATTCAGGCGCCGCCCGAACATCTTTGGGAACCAGTAGTAGGTCGCCGCGAAGACGCCCATCACCGATCCGCCAAAGAAGACGTAATGCAGGTGCGCCACGATGAAGTAGGTGTCCTGCAGATGGAAGTCGATCGGCGGCTCGGCGAGCATCACGCCGCTGATGCCTCCGATCAGGAACATGCTGATGAAGCCGAGCGCGAAGAGCATGGGGGTGGTGAGGCTGATCGATCCCCGGAAGAGGGTCGCGACCCAGTTGAACATCTTCACGCCAGTCGGAACGGCGATCAGGGCCGTCATGAAGCTGAAGAAGGGCAGGAAGACGACCCCGGTCGTGAACATGTGGTGTGCCCACACGCTGAACGACAGCAGACCGATGCCGATCGTGGCGAAGACGAAGGCCCGGTAGCCGAAGAGCGGCTTGCGGCTGAAGACCGGCAGCACCTCGCTGACCACGCCCATCGCCGGCAGGATGACGATGTAGACCTCCGGATGGCCGAAGAACCAGAAGATGTGCTGCCACAGGATCGGGTTGCCGCCGGCCGCCGGCTCGAAGAACGATCCGCCGTAGTTGCGGTCGATGAAGAGCGCGATGAGGCCGGCGGTCAGGACGGGGGTTGCCAGCAGGATGAGGGTCATCGTCACCAGCACGGTCCAGACGAAGATCGGCATCCGGAAGAGGGTCATCCCCGGCGCTCGCATCTTGAAGATGGTGGCGATGAAGTTGATCGATCCCAGGATGGAGGCTGTTCCGACCAGGATCAGGCCGATCAGCCACAGGTCGGTCCCGACTCCCGGCGCATACGCGGAGGAGAGTGGCGTGTATCCCGTCCACCCCTCCGCTGCGGCCCCACCGAACAGGTAACCCGACAGGATCAGGAGCCCGCCGACGGGGAGGAGCCAGAAGCTGAGCGCGTTGATGCGCGGGAAGGCCATGTCCGGCGCGCCGAGCTGGAGCGGCACGATGTAGTTCGCGAAGCCGGCCAGGACCGGCACCACGAACAGGAAGATCATGATCGTGCCGTGCATCGTGAAGGCCTGGTTGTACGTGCGCTCGTCGAGGAACTGCAGCCCGGGCACCGCCAGCTCGCTGCGCACCACGAGGGCCAGGATCCCCGCGGCAAAGAAGAAGAAGAATGAGTTGACGATGTACATGATCCCGATCTTCTTGTGGTCGACTGTCGTCAGCCACTCGAGGATCCAGGATCGGCGGTAGGTTTCGGCCCGCGGGGCCAGGGTCGTGGTTGCCATCTGCCGCGCGCTCCGGTGCTACTTGGCCACGAGCTTCCCGACCATCACGGTCGGGTGCACGTCGCACAGGAAGGTGTACGTTCCCGGCTGCAACGCCGGGACCTGGTACTGAACCGTCTTTGGCCCGGTGACGATTTCTCCCTTGAAGAGCTCCTTCCCCGACCCGTCGTAGATCGCGACATTGTGGGCGAGTGCTTCCTTGTTGTTGAAGCGGATCACGAACGGCCCCCCTGCCGGGACCTCGATCTCGTCGGTGCTGAAGGCGAGCTCCTGCGCCGACAGGTCGACGACCGTCGTCCCCGGCGCCGCCGACCCAGTTGGAGGCGGCGTCCGACCCGCCTTCGCATCGGCCAGCCATTGCTGGTACTTGTCCGGGGCCATGGCCAGGACGCTGAAGGTCATCCTTGCGTGGAGGTCACCGCAGAATTCGGCGCACTGTCCGGCGTAGGTCCCCGCACTGGTAATCGTGAAGTTCAACGTGTTTGGGGCCTGACCGGCCGGGAACGGGATCACGTCGCGCTTGATCAGGAAGTGCGGGACGAAGAAGGAGTGGATGACGTCCGCCGAGTGCAGGATGAGGTGGATCGGCTGCCCAACCGGAAGGCCCATCACCGGGGGCTCGGCCGCGGTGCCGGTGACCGTGTAGTCGTTGTTGGGGTTCGTGTCGGTGTCGAGGTAGCGGAAGGTCCACTGCCACTGGAACCCGGTCACCTCGATCGTCACCGTTGGGTTCTTCGACGTCTGGTCGATGGCACCCAGGGTCATCGTCGAAACGACGAAGAGGACGAGCACGATCACGGTGGGGATCGCGGTCCAGATCAGCTCGATGATGGTGTTGCCGTGCAGCTGCGTCGGCAGGCGGTCGTCGCGACGCCGGTAGCGGATCACGGAGTAGACGATCCAGGCCTCGACCCCCACGAAGACGACGGCGCCCATGATGAAGACGAGCAGGTAGAGGCCAAAGGTGTCCTTCGCCTCCTTGGTCTCTGGAGTGGGCGGCAGCAGGCATCCCGCCAGCAGGAGCACGACCGCCAGGAGGGCGCATGCCCGAAGGAGCGTCCACAGGCGGAATCGGGCAGCCAACGGTCGCATCAGCTGGTCGGGGCTCCTCAACGACGCTCGTGTGAGATCCCGGTCAGGATCGCGGACCGGGACGACCGATTGGACGGGGCTCGCCATCCACCTCGTCCCTGGGATGGCGGCACGCGCCGCATTGTACCGATGGGCGCCGGCGGTCGCCAGCGAAGTCCGGGTAGGCGCGCCTCCCGCCGCGTCGATCGGCTCCGGCGGAGAATGATTGCATGAGGCCGCGCCGCTCAGCGGGAATCGTCGCTGTCATCGTGCCGCTCGCCACGGCGCTTGCACCGTCGCCGGTGGCGGCGCACGGAGCAGAGTACATCCCGCCGGTCTTCCCGGCCGTTCTCCTGCATTGGCACCTGGACGTGCTGGTGATCGCGGGGATCGGGGTGGCGGCCGCCGCCTACCTGTTGGCGGAGTGGCGCGTGGCACTGGCCCACCCGGCCAGCCGCCCACCGATCCATCGGCGCTGGCTCTGGTTCGCGGGACTGGCGGCCATCGGTCTGGCGCTCCTCTCGCCGATCGAGGTGTACGACGACGTGCTGCTCAGCGATCACATGGTCCAGCACATGCTCCTGG
>JALYLE010000224.1 GCA_030774375.1 Chloroflexota bacterium
GGCCCGCTCGGACCACCCGGGTTCGCAACGTCCGACCTGGCTGGCAGCCAGCGCGGATCTCGTCAGCCGTGAAGGGCGTCGGCAGGTGGTCGGGGCGCAGTTGGTGCGGATCGGATGCGGTCACGTCCAGTTTGGGATGGGCGGTGCATCCCTCGTCCCGTCGGCACGAGGGAGCGCCGCGGAGTCGATCTCGGTCGCCGGGGTCATGGAGGGATGGTACGCCCGGGGAGCGGCGAAGCGGTGAAGCGCCGAAACCGCGCAGTGCCTCGCGGTTCCGCGGGACGGATCCAACCGCGAAGATCGGCCGCGCCGGAGCCGCCATGTTCCGTGGGGCGCAACTCTGTGGCAGGCAAACGGCTGAAAACCGCCCCAAATGGTCTCTGCTTCGTATTTGGATCCGCCCGGCGGAACTGGCCCGGGTTGGCTGCGGCGAACCGGCCGGCCGCGCTATTGAGCGAACGACCAGGCGGCCCCATCCCAGGACGCGTGGACGAGGGCGCCATCGGCGCCGAGGGCGAAGACGTCGAGGCGGTTTGGTCCCCACGAGCATGCGGCAGGATCAGAGGCGAGCGAGGCATCCAACGCCTCCCATGGTTGCCAGCCGGCCGGTTCGTACCAAGAGTGCATCAGCGATCCGTCCCGCCCTCGGGCGAACAGGTCGATGCGATCCGCTCCCCAGGAACAGGCCGCCGGGTTCCCGACCAGGTCCCCGCCGAGCGGTTTCCACGCATGCCACGAACTCCCGTCCCAGTAGCGGGTCCAGAGCTGCTTGTCCCCGAAGATGCAGAAGACCTGCATCTCGCCGGGTGCCCAGGTTGTGACCGCCGGCGTCGAAGCCGGCTCGCCCCCCAGTGACTCCCACGTCATCGGCGACTCCTCGATAATCGCGGGACAGTGCGTGCCCCAGCGATGCCAGATCTTCCCACAGGAACCGTAACCTTCCTCTTCACCGACATCGAGGCTAGCACCCGGATGCTGGCCAGGCTGGGTGACGACTTCGCCGGCGTCCTCGAGATCCACAACGCGATCTTGCGGCGCGCG
This sequence comes from Chloroflexota bacterium, assembly GCA_030774375.1. The sequence goes on from JALYLE010000224.1 coordinate 1,042, forward strand.
ATCGTCGATTCGCGAGGCATCGAGCTTGCGACCCAGGGAGATTCGTTCTTCGCAGTCTTCACGAGCGCGGACGACGCGGTGAGGGCCGCGATCGACGGTCAGCGGCAGCTGGCGAGCTATGAATGGCCGCCCGGAGGAGCGGTTCGGGTGCGGATGGGCATGCACACCGGCGACGCGATGCTCGGCGGCGACAACTACGTTGGGCTCAGTGTCCATCGCGCCTCGCGGATCGCGGACGCCGCGCACGGTGGGCAGGTCGTGCTCTCGGCCGCGACCGCACCGCTCGTTCGCCAGAACCTGCCCAACGACGTCTCGCTCGTGGACCTTGGCGAGCACTGGCTCAAGGACCTCGACCGGCCCGAGTCGCTCGTCCAGCTGGTGATCGATGGCCTGCCGGTGGAGTTCCCGCCGCTGCGTGGAGCAGCTGGTCGGCCGGTGAACCTCCCTGACGAGCTGACGACCTTCATCGGTCGCGAGACGGAGCTGGCGGAGATCGAGCGCTTGCTCGACCGATCGCGCCTGGTGACGCTGGTTGGTCCTGGAGGGACCGGCAAGACGCGGCTCTCGATTCGAGCCGCAGAGCGGCTCGCTCCCCGGTTCGCGGATGGCGTCGCCTTCGTGCCACTGGCGACGGTCAGCGATCCCGCGCAGCTGCCAGCGGCCATTGCCGATGCCCTCGCACTCCGCCAGGACCCGGCCCAATCGGTCGACGAGGTCGTGCGCGACCACCTTCGGTCGCTGCGGCTGCTGCTGGTGCTGGACAACCTCGAGCAGCTGCCGGCCGCGGATGAGCCGATTAGCCGGCTGCTGCATGACGCCGCCGGGCTGCGGGTGCTGGCGACGAGCCGGGCGCCACTCCACGTCGCTGGCGAACAGCAGTTTCCCGTGCCGCCGCTTGGGCTGCCCGATCACGGCGAGCCGCAAACGCTCGCGGAAATGCGTGCCACCGAAGCGGTGAAGCTCTTCCTGGTCCGCGCTCGCTCGGTCGACCCGAGCTTCGAGCTGACCGATGCCAACGCCGAGGACGTGGTGGCCATCTGCGCGCAGCTCGATGGGCTGCCGCTGGCGATCGAGCTTGCGGCCGCGCGCATCGGGGTCCTGACTCCGGCCGCCATGCTCGCGAGGCTCGAGCGCCCGCTCGCCCTGCTGAGCACCCAGACGCGCGGCGTTTCTGAGCGGCAACGCACGCTGCGTGGCGCGATCGCCTGGAGTCACGACCTCTTGAACCCCGCTGAGAGCCGCCTCTTTCGTAGTCTATCCGTCTTTGCCGGCGGTTGGACGCTCGAGGCCGCCGAGGCGATCGTCGAAGAAGGGACCGACGTCCTCGACCTGCTCGCCTCGCTGGTGGACAACAGCCTCGTCCGCCGGACGGACCGCGCCGGCGAGCCGCACTTCGCGATGCTCGAAACGATCCGCGAGTTCGCCGCGGAGCAGCTCGCATCCCACCCACAGGAGTCGAAGGACGCGCGCCACCGGCACGCGACGTACTGGACCGAGGTGGCGGAGCGCGTCGCTCCAACCCTCGAGCTGGAGAGCGATGCCGCGCTCCGCCTGGCGGCAGACCAGGACAACCTGCGTGCTGCGCTGCGCTTTGCGCTGGGTGGCGGTCCCGGAGCGCAACGACCGGGCGAGGAGCCGGCGGATGGCGAGCTGGGCCTGCGCCTCGCGATCGGGCTCGGCGCCTTCTGGCTGCTCAGCGGGGCGCGCGAGGGATCGGCGTGGCTGGAGCGCGCGATCCACGCGGCGCGCCCCCAGTCGCCTCAGCTGCAGGCCAAGGTCTACTTCTGGTCAGGCGTCCTCCTCGACATCCAATTCCGCGAGGAGGAGGCGGAGCGCTGCCTCCTCGAGAGCCTGGCGCGGGTGCGACAGTTCGGCGATCCGCCCTTCGAGGCGCGTCTGCTCAACAGCCTCGGTGTCGTTGCACGATCACGCGGAGAGCTCGAGCGGGCGCACGACCTCCTCGATGAGTCGCTGGCTCTGCGCAGTGGGATGGAGGGAGCCCCGGGGGTCGCGACAGTCCTGAATAACCTCGCGGTCGTCGCCGTGGACGAAGGTGATCTGGATGCCGCGCGCGGGCACCTGGAGCGTGCACTGGAGCTTGAGCGCGGGGGAGGCAACCTGGAGGGCATCGCGACCTGTCTCGGAAACCTGGCCAGCGTTGCCCTGCGCGCCGGCGATGTGCAACGTGCCAGGCCGCTGATCGCCGAGAGCCTCCACAACTTCGTACGCATCGGCGACCGCCTGGGGATCGCGGAGGACCTCGAGCACGCGGCGGATGCCGCGTCCCAGCTGGGCCAGCTGGAGCACGCGGCGCGCCTCTTCGGCGCGGCGGAGACGATGCGTGCCTCGGAGGGCCTGCGCATGACCGACGTCGACGCAGCCCACTACCGCGAGCTCGTGGACCGGGTCCGCGCTGAGCTCGGTCAGGCGGCCTACGCCGACGCATTCACGGCCGGCTGCGCCATGAGCCGGGACGCGGCGATTGCGGCAGCTCTCGCGGACCTCGAGCCGAGCTGAGGCGACCTGAGGCGAGGGAACGCCTCGTCAACGGTGCCGCGCACCTATGCTCTCCGGGCACATGGACCGCTGGCACACGATCATCGAGCCGTTCCGGATCAAGAGCGTGGAGCCCGTCCGGGTCACGACCGTCGAGGAACGCCGGACGAAGCTCGTGGAGGCCGGGTACAACCTGTTCAATGTCCATGCGGACGACGTCTTGATCGATTTGCTGACCGATTCGGGTACCGGCGCCATGAGCAGCGCCCAGTGGGCTGGGATCCAGCGCGGTGACGAGAGCTATGCCGGATCGCCCTCCTTCTATCGGTTCAAGGAGGCGGTTCAGTCGCTCTTTCCCTTCGAGCACATCATCCCAACCCACCAGGGCAGGGCCGCGGAGAAGATCCTCTTCTCGGTGGTCGGCGGGCCGGGCAAGGTCGTGCCGAACAACACGCACTTCGATACGACGCGCGCCAACGTCGAATTCAGCGGCGCGGAGGCGGTCGATCTGCCGATCCCGGAGGCACGCGAGCCCGCGACCGTGCACCCGTTCAAGGGGAACATGGACGTCGACGCGCTCGACACGTTCATCCGCGAGCGTGGGCCGGAGCATGTGCCGATCGTGATGGTGACGGTCACGAACAACTCGGGCGGCGGCCAGCCGGTCAGCATGGAGAACCTGCGCGCGGTGCGCGCCGTCTGCGACCGATACGGAATTCCCCTCTTCCTCGATGCGTGCCGTTTTGCGGAGAACGCCTGGTTCATCAAGCAGCGGGAGCCGGGCTACGCGGATCGTTCCGTGCCGGAGATCGTGCGTGAGATGGCGTCACTCGCCGATGGCATGACGATGAGCGCGAAGAAGGACGCGATCGTCAACATCGGTGGCTGGCTCGCCCTCAACGACGACCGATGGGCCGAGGGAGCCCGCACGATGCTGATCCTCACCGAGGGCTTTCTGACCTACGGGGGGCTTGCCGGGCGCGACCTCGAGGCCATAGCGCAGGGATTGGCCGAGGTCGTCGATGAGGATTACCTGCGCTATCGGATCCGATCGACCGCGTACCTGGGCGACGCCCTCGTGGCATCAGGGATCCCGGTGGTGCAGCCGATCGGCGGACACGCCGTCTACCTGGACGCTGCGGCGCTCCTGCCACACATTCTGCCGCTCGAATATCCGGGCCAGTCCCTCGCGATTGCCCTCTACCGGGAGGGCGGAATCCGCGGCTGCGAGATCGGGTCGGTGATGTTCGGGCGGCACCCGGATGGTTCGGAGACGCCCGCCGCTCTTGAGCTCGTCCGGCTCGCGATCCCGCGCCGCGTGTATACCCAGTCGCACATCGATTACGTCATCGAGGTAGTGCGCTGGGTCGCCGAGCGGGCGAGCGAGCTGCGCGGAATGCGGATCGTGTCCGAGCCTCCATCCCTCCGCCATTTCACCGCGCGATTCGAACGGCTCGGATAGGACGTTCTTCGCGCGTCAGCGCACCGAGCGCTCAGTCCGTCTCGGGGAGCGCCTCGCCACGGGGCGCCGCGTCCGCAGGTCCTTCAGCGTGCTCTGGTCGAGGCCGGCGAAGCGCGGGAGGTCCGCGTTCGTGCGGCTCAACCGCTCGGTCAGCTTCGAGAAGACGAGCTGGCTGATCTGCGGAACCGCCATCAGCGAGCGAAGGGCGTCGGCGGGCACCTCCATCAGCGTCGTCGGCTCCTCGGCGACCACGTTCGCCGTTCGGCGACTGCCGGTGAGCGCCGCGATCTCGCCAAAGAAGTCGCCGGCGGTCATCGAGGAGAGTGCGCGGAAGCCTTCCTCCTCCGTTGCCAGGCCCGCCACGGTGCGGCCGTTCAAGACAAAGAACGCTGCGTCCCCCGCATCGCCGGCAGTTACGATCCGGGTCCCCTCTGGGGCCTCAATGACGCGGGCTCTCGCGATCAGGCTCCCGCGTTCCTTCTCACCCAGGTGTGCGAACGTGGGCAGGAAGCCGACCAGCAGGTCGAAGTCCGCAAGTGTCGCCGCACGCCCGATGCCCAGCCCCGGGGCGCTCGGTGAGGCGCGCAGCAGGCTAACCGCCCGACGCCACTCGGCGGCCGGCTGGCTGAGGCCTGGCAGGAAGAGGGTCAGGATGCCGGAGCCGGCAAGGATCAGCGAGGCCACCACGACCAGCAGCCGGATGTCGATCACGTCCGCAAGCCCGGCTAGACCCATCCCCATAAGAAATGCGACATCGCGGGCGACCAAGAACCCGCTGTTCACCCGCCCACGGAACTCACGTGGCGTATTGCGCTGGATGATCAGTCGCCGGCCAATGGCCGTCGGCGAATTGAAGAAGCCGGTGAGCATGACAAGACCGATAGCCAGCGGGATGTTCGAGGAGAGCCCGTACCAAACGCCCACCACCCCCATCGCAAAGTAGCCGAGCGCAAGCCACTGGCCCTCGCGCAAGCGGTCGGCCAGATTGACCAAAAGCAGGCTGCCGATGACATACCCGACGGAGGTGAGCCCCTCCTGGAGCCCGTATTCGAATTCGGTGGCGTGGAGGGCATTGATCGCGAAAGGCAGCAGGAGCGTGTTCCACAGGCCGATGGCCAGGGAGACCGCCGCCGCCACGATGAACAGCGAGCGCAGGATCGCCGTCGAAAAGAGATAGCGCAGCCCCGCAACAAGGTTGCTGGCTACGATGGCGACTGATGTCGCCTCTTCAGCGGCAATGTGGCCGATCCGCACCAGCATGATGCAGGCGGCGGAGACGACGAAGCTGGCCGCATCGAGCCAGAAGGCCCATTCGATGGGCAGGGTGGATGCAATGAGGCCAGAAGCGGCGAATCCGATTGCGGTCGAACCGAAGCTGCTGATCCCAATCAGCGAGTTCGCGGCGGCGAGCTCCGGCTCACTGGCAATCTCGGGCAGGACGCTCTCATTGGCCGGTTCGAAGAACTGGGTGATGCCTGATGAGAGGGCGACCAGCACGTAGAGCCAAGCGATGTGGAAGCCGACGAAGAGGGGGATCAGGAAGACGATGACGGCCCGTATCAGATCGGCGGCGACCATGATCGCCTTCCGATTCCAGCGATCCACGAACACGCCGGCCACGAGGCCGACCAGGAGGCTCGGCGCCGCGGTCGCCATAAGCATCAATCCAACCGAGAGCGCCGAGCCGGTGATGCGGAAGATCAGGATTCCGGCGGCAAGCGAGGTGAGGGCGCTTCCCGCGGTCGAGACGAGCTGAGCGGTCCAGAGCAGCGTGAAGCTGCGGTTGCGGAAGATCGCGTACGGCGACAGGCTCGGGGCGGCCGCTGCGGTCACGGCGCGCAGTGTGCGGTACCGCGCCGGCCGCCTGCAACGGATTTATGTGCCCCCCATCATTGGCGGGTGCAGCGCCGCTCGTGGGCTCTCGCCGCCGTCGTCCTCGGCTCCGGCATCGTCTTCCTCGACTCGACCGTGGTCAACGTCGCCCTCAAAGCGATCGGCAAGGAGCTGCCGACCACGTTTGTCGGCGTCCTCGAGGGGCAGTCGTACGTTGTCAACGGCTACCTGCTCACGCTTTCCGCCCTCCTCATCCTGGCCGGCGCGCTCGCCGATACCTACGGGCGGCGGCGCATGTTCGTCATCGGGCTGACTGGCTTCGGCGCCGCTTCGGTACTTTGCGGGCTCGCTCCGACGATGGAGGTGCTCATCGCCGTGCGGCTCCTCCAGGGGGCCTTTGGCGCCGTGCTGGTCCCGACCTCCCTTGCCATCATCAACGCCACCTTCGACGGGCCGGAGCGCGGTCGAGCCTTTGGCATCTGGGCGGCGGCGTCGGGCGTGACCACGATCGCCGGGCCCGTTCTCGGCGGCTTCCTGGTCGACACGATCAGCTGGCGCGCCGCCTTCCTGATCAACGCGCCGCTGGTGCTGGCCGCGCTCTACCTGGCGAGGACCGCCATCAGCGAGAGTCGGGACGTCGACGCGAGCGGGCACTTCGACTGGCTCGGCGCGGGGGCGATCGCGCTGGCGGTCGGCGGGTTGAGCTTCGGTGGGATCCGCGGCCAGACCACCCAATGGTCCGATCCGTCGGCGTTCGTCGCGCTGGGGATCGGGGCCGTCATGACCGTTGCCCTCGTGCCGCTCATGACCCTCCGCTCCCACCCCCTGGTGCCTCCGTCGCTCTTCCGATCGCGCAACTTCACCGTCACGAACCTGTCGACCATGCTGATCTACGGCGCGCTCTACACGTACGGCTCCTTCCAGGCGATCTTCCTCCAGGGGACGCTCGGCTACAGCGCCTTAGCGGGCGGCCTGGTGGGGATCCCGAGCGCCATCTTCCTGGCGCTCATCTCGACCCAGGTCGGCACGCTTGCCGCCCGAATCGGGCCGCGCATCTTCATGACCGTGGGTCCTGCCCTGATGGGGATCGGGCTTCTCTGGATGACGCGCATCCCGGCGGACAGCCGGACCTGGGAGGCGACGGTCGCCCGGCCGGAATCCTTGATCCCGCCAGCCAGCTTCTTTGTCGATCTGCTGCCCGGGATCGTGCTCTTCTCCATCGGCATCTCGATCCTCGTGGCACCGCTGACGACCGCTCTCATGGCGTCTGTCCCGGCGCGCAACGCTGGACTCGCCTCTGCCATCAACAACGCCCTCTCCCGGATCGGTCCGCTGCTGGCGACCGCGGTCATCTTCATCGGTGTCACCGCCAGCTTCTACGGCGGGCTTGCTGCTCGCCTACCCGGGCTGCGGACCGATAGCGCCGCTGTCCGTGAACGCTTCCCGCCCCTGAATCCGCCGGCGGACCAGCCGACCCCTGCCGAAACGGCCGCGGCGCGCGCCGCCTCGACGGAGGCGTTCCACCTGGCGATGCTGATTGCCGCAACGCTCTGCCTGGGCGGCGCACTGGTCAACGGCGTTGGGATCAGGAACCCGCGCTCCGAAGGGTCTGGGGAGTCGCCAGGACCGTCGCCAAATGCGGCCGGATGAGGCGCCCGCCTGACATTGACCCGGCTAGAACATTCCCGGCGCCCAGGGGGCGAGTGTGGTTCGGAAGAGAGCATCTGCGCGCCGAACGGCACCGGGGCTGCGCTCGGCGATCCGTTCCGCGAGCGCGAGCTCGGCGAAGCTCGTGCCGCCCAGGTAAACGCTCCCCAGCTCATTGATCTTCATCTCCAGGTCCGCGGTCAGCTCGCTGCGCGTCACCCGGACGCCTTCCCCTTGTGCCTCGAGCAGCCACCTGCCGCTGTTCCAATCACAGAAGGGATCGGTGACCTCGAGGACGAGGCGATCGTCGGCCGCGTAGCCGCGACCCGCGAGCGCCGCCGGCAGGTCCACGATCCGCAGCCAGAGCGCGTCGCTCACCGTCAGGCCGAGGGCCCGCGGATCGGTCAGCCAGAATCGAAGCGGGGAGTCGACCGGGATGTTGTGGGCGCGCGCTGTCTCAGTCAGGTCCACGGCAAACAGGTATTTCCAGAGCTCGCGCTCGACGGCAGGCGTGGTTGCCAGCACCTCGAAGATGTCGATCACCGCCTTGGGGCCACGTTCATCCCAGTCCGAGTGGAGGCGGTAGCGCGCATAGCCGTCCGCGGTCCCATCGGTCTCGTGGAGGAGAAGGAATGCGGGCCCGCCTCCGCGTCGCCAGCGCTCGGGATCGTGGAAGAACTCGGTACGCCAGAATCCGGGTGAGCGACTGAAAGTCCCGGCGCGCATTGGCATTGCCCGTCGATAGATATCGGGGAAGATCCCTTCTGCCTCCTCTGCCTCGACAAGCCGGAAGCTGCCCAGTGGCGCCCCGGTGTCGCGAAATGCCGCGCGGGCCTTCGGCAGCTCGAACGAGGCTCGGTACGACGCAGTGCCGTACCCGAACCGCCCGTAGATGGGAGCCTCGGAGGCCCACAGGATGGCGAGCGGCTCACCCCGCTCGCGGATCCCGTCGAGCTGGGCGCGCATCATGCGCGTCAGGATCCCGCGCCGGCGGTGGGTTGGATGGACGCCGACCATCGTGACACCCGCGGCGGGGAGGGTCCCGCCGGGAATGGTGAGGTCGAAGGAGAAGGCGTTCGCGGTCCCGACGATCCGGTCCCCGGCGTACGCAGCCAGGGCACGATCCAGCTCAACGGAGCTCTCAAAGAGCGGCAGGTCCTCGGGCGCGACACGGGACCCGAAGGGGATGTTGACCGCGTCGAACCAGTCCCGCACGCTGCCGGCGAAGGGCCGAACCTCGATCTCGGAGGCCTCTACCCCAGGCGCAACGGACGGCGGCGAGCTCACCGTATCCATGATCGCTGGCTTCGGGGCCAGCGGGCTGTCGGGTGGGCGACAGCCGCTATGATCGCCACGTGATCTCCGCCCGGGGTTTGGCTTTCCTGAACGCAATCCTGCCCCAGGTCAGGCTGCCGTGGATGTGACCCAGATCGTGACTGGCGCCCAACAGGAGCGGACTCGAGAGCTGCAGCACGGCGTGGTGGAGGCGATCCACATCCATCCCGATCGGAGCGAGCCGATGGTCGCGATCCGCGAGGCGGTGCTCCAAGCCGGCGTGGGAATCGTTGGAGACCGCTATGCCGGGCTCGGGATCAGCGGATCGGAGATCACGTTCATCGGTGCAGAGGGCGTCGAGGCGATGGTCGCCGAGACCGGCATTCCCCTCGAGCCGCGCGAAACGCGCCGAAACGTGCTCACCCGCGGCGTCGACCTCAATGCCCTCGTCGATCGACGCTTCCGGGTCGGCGAGACCGTCTGCAGCGGGATCAAGCCCTGCACCCCATGCAATCACCTCGAATCGCTGACCCGGCCGGGCGTGCGGTCCGGGCTCTCGAACAGGGGCGGGCTGCGCGCCGACATCCTGGTGGGGGGTGTCATCCGGCCCGGCGACCAGATCGAAGAGCTCGAGGACTGAGCGGCCGATGGCGCTCGACGCAGATCCGGGACTCTTCGGTCCGTCGAGCATGGCATGGCGCATCGACCGCGAGCTTGTCGTCCTGGCAGGAGCAACGGCGGCCTTCCTGCTCCAGCTCGCCGATCCGGGCGTCGCTGCCGGCGTGGCCCAGCACTCGAACTTCCGCGACGATCCCTACGGGCGGCTGCGCCGCACTCTGACCGTCACCTTTGCCCTCGCCTTTGGCACGACGGCCCGTGCGGAGCGCGCGATCGGACACCTGAACGCCATCCATCGGTCAGTCAGCGGTGTCGTCCCGGAGACTGGCGAGCGATACACCGCCCATGATCCGGAGAGACTGCTGTGGGTGCACGCTACGCTGGTCGATACGGCCCTGCGCATCTACGAGCGCTACGTCGAACCGTTGTCTGCCGAGGAGGCGGAGGCGTACCACGACGAATCGCGTCCGGTGGCGATACGTCTGGGGGTTCCGGGCGATCAGGTCCCGGCGACACTCGCGGAACTCCGCGCGTGGATGGCGTATCGCATCAATGGGGGCGCTGTGTCGGTGACACCCACCGCCCGGGCGCTGAGCCACTCCGTCCTGTACCCAAGCCGCTTCCCGCCGCGCTTCGTGTGGGACGCCGCGCACCTCGCGTCCTTGAGCGTCCTGCCCCCGGAAATCTTGCGCGGCTACGGGATCCGGTGGAGCGAGTCTCGTGCACGGGCCATGGACCGCGTCGCGTCCGCCTCGCGCCGGGTCCTTCCCTTCGTCCCGGCGCCCCTGCGCTTCGTCCCTCCCGCCCGGCTCGCCGAGCGGCGCATGCTCCTCCCCTCGGCCAGCTGACGCATGCTCCCCATCGCCGACGAGAACGAGCCTGGCGCCGGGATCGCATGGGTCAACCTGGCGTTCATTGCGGTGAACGTCGCGGTCTTCCTGCTCCTTCAGCAGGGCAGCGGCGACAATGCGTTCACCTACGGGTTCAGCGCCGTCCCCGCCGAGATCACGACCGGCCGCGACATCCTGGCGGCAACCACGACCGTCGTCGATGGCCAGCGCTTCCTCATCCCGCAGGCGCCCGGTCCGGATCCGATCTACCTGACCCTGCTCTCCAGCATGTTCATGCACGGCAGCTGGCTGCACCTAGGCGGCAATATGCTCTTCCTGTGGATCTTCGGCGACAACGTGGAACGTGCCGCCGGGCCGTTCGTCTATGTGCTCTTCTATCTCGTCGCCGGAATCGTGGCCAGCCTGGCCCAGGTCTTCGTCGACCCGACATCGACGATCCCCAGCCTGGGCGCCTCGGGCGCCATCTCAGGGGTGCTTGGCGCCTACATCGTCCTCTTCCCGCGTAACCGGGTCACCGTCTTCACATTCCCCTTCCTGTTTGTCGTGCCGGCCATCGTGGCCATCGGCATCTGGGCGGTCTTCCAGTTCCTCAATGGCCTGGGTTCGGTGGGAGAGACCGCAGCTGGCGGCGTCGCCTACCTGGCCCACATCGGCGGCTTCCTCTTCGGGCTGCTCGGCGGGCTGTTCTTGCGCACCCTGCCGGGCGCGCGCCGGCCGCCGCGCCGGGGCCCCCCGTCTCCCTTCTGAGGCGGTCGAGCCGGCTGCGACTATGATTGCCGTCGTCCGCCCGCGTGCAGCGACCTCCGGGTGACAGACAGCGCTTACGGAGGACGATTGAGCGGATTCACGAAGCTCGCCGCACTGACGGTGACGATGACGTTCCTGCTTGTCGTGGTTGGCGTCATCGTGCGCTCGACGGAGTCCGGGCTCGGCTGCCCGGAGTGGCCAACCTGCCACGGGAGCCTCATCCCGCCCTTCAACGACGTCCACGCCATCATCGAGTGGTCGCACCGCACCAGTGCAGCGATTGTTGGCCTGCTCGCGCTGGCCTTGGCGGCGAGCGCCGTGGTGGGCTACCGGCGCCGCTCGTCGATCCTGTGGCCGTCGGTCGGCGCGCTGGTGCTGGTGATCTTCCAGGCCGGCCTCGGCAAGGTTACCGTGGAGAGCGCGCTGGCCGGCGACATCGTGACCGCCCACCTGGCCACGGCCATGGCTCTGCTCGCCCTCGTGGTCTACATCACCGTCCGCTCGAGCCTCCCCCCGAGGATTGCCGCCCGCGGCGGCTGGCGGGGCACGACCGTCTGGCTTGCGATCGCGGCCGCCGCGGTCTATGGGCTCCTGCTCCTCGGCTCGCACGTGACTGCCACGAGCACGGCCCTCGCCTTCCCGGATTGGCCTCTCATGAACGGCGGCCTCCTCCCGCCGCTCAGCGACGCAACCGCACCGCATGCCATCCACCGCTGGGCGGCGGTGGCGGTGGGGGTCCTGCTCGTCGTCGTGACGCTGGCCGTCTGGCGGGAGCGGGAGCGGCGGCCTACGGCCACCCGCCTGGTCGTCGCCGCGGCCACCCTGTACGTGGCCCAGGCGGCCATCGGCGGGCTGCAGGTCCTGACCGACCTGTCGGTCTGGTCACAGGTGCTGCACCTGGCGCTGGGGGCGGCGATCTGGGCGCTGCTCGTCGGCGCCTTCCTGGTAAGCCACTACGCGGACGGCCCGGAGGCCACCGTGGACGCCGATCCGTCGACCGGCCGCCGTGCCGCCGATCCGGCGCCGGTCGCGGCGACTCCGCTCGACACGCTGCGGGCCTACGTTGCGCTCACCAAGCCGCGGATCATCGAGCTGCTGCTGGTCACGACGATTCCGACCATGGTCCTCGCCCAGCGCGGTATTCCATCGCCGTGGCTGGTGGTCGCCGTGGTGCTGGGCGGCACCCTCGCCGCCGGCGGCGCGAACGCCATCAACCAGTACGTCGACCGCGACATCGACGACCTGATGCGACGCACCCGACGGCGTCCGCTTCCGCGCGGCACGGTTACACCCTCCGCCGCGCTGCGCTTTGGAATCGCGCTGAGCGTCCTCTCGTTCATCTGGATGTGGGCCACCGTGAACCTGCTGAGCGCGCTCCTTGCGGCCAGCGCCATCGGCTTCTATGTGTTCGTCTACACGCTCTGGCTGAAGCGCAGCACGCCGCAGAACATCGTCATCGGCGGGGCTGCGGGCTGCGTACCGGTGCTCATCGCCTGGGCCGCGGTCACGGGAACGGTCGGGGTTCCGGCGATCGTGCTCTTCGCGATCGTCTTCTACTGGACGCCGCCGCACTTCTGGGCGCTGGCCCTGCGCTACAAGGGCGACTACGCGACGGCACGCGTCCCCATGATGCCGGTCGTCCGCGGCGAGGCGGAGACGGCCCGCCAGATCGTCCTCTACTCGCTGCTGCTCGTGGCGGTCAGCCTCCTCCTCTTCCCGGCGGCGGGGATGGGATTGATCTACCTGGCGACCGCCATCGTGCTGGGCGTCCTCTTCGTGGTCTACGCGGTCCGCGTTCAACGCCACGTTGCGGATGGTCGCGCCGCCATCGGCCTCTTCCGCTTCTCGATCAGCTACCTGACCCTGCTCTTCGCGGCGATCGCCGTCGACAGCATCATCCGGGTCTCGGTCGGCTAGCCACCGTCTCCGCCGCCTCGGAGGCATCCTGCGACTGGCGCTCGGCCTCCGCTGCATCGAGTCGTGCGTCGAGGCGCTTCGTCCGGCGGTCCTCGTAGCGCATCCAGGCGGCGACGATCCCGATCATCGCGGCCAGGAAGACCATGTCGCCCACCACCCACATCAGCGACCCGGCCAGTCGCTGGTCGTCGAGGGGTGACGGACCCCAGGAGCGCACGTTCGTGACGTAGTGCTCGTACAGGATCGTGCCGCTCGACAAGATCGCCACGCCAAGGAACGAGTTCTGGGGCATGGCGAGGAAGAGGTACAGGATCCTGACCGGGTGGGGCATGCGCCAGGGGGCTGGATCGGCGCCGACGGCCGGCCACCAGAAGAGGAGCGCCGCAGCCATGAAGCAGGCGTGCTCGACGTAGTGCACCGCGTCATTCGTGAGGGCCAGGTCGTACAGCGAGCTGAAGTGCCACCCCCAGTTCACGCCCGCGAAGATCACCCAGGCGACCAGCGGGAAGGCCAGCGCACGCACGGCGCGGCTATGCAGGACCACAAGCAGCGCGCGGCGGGGCCCCCTTGAGAGGGCACGCAGCGCCAGGGTGATCGGTGCCGCGAGGAGCAGGAGCGGTGCGGCCACGAACTCCAGGAGCATGTGCTGGACCATGTGATCGCTGAGCAGCACGTCGTCGTACACCTCGATCGGCGAGAGGAGCGCCAGACCGATGGCCGCCAGTCCCGCGAACCAGAGCCAGCGCCGATGGATCGGTGG
>JALYLE010000225.1 GCA_030774375.1 Chloroflexota bacterium
GCGATAGCCGTCGCGCCCGCGGTATTCGAAGAGCGGCACCCTACGCCGGCAGCCTTTGCGTAGATAGTCCTTCACCGAGGAAGCCGATACGTGTCCGTCGAGAAGATCCTCGACGCCCTGTTGGATGTCCCTCACTCGGAGATCGGCGTCAGCCGTGGTCAGCACTTGGACGATCGCGTCTCGCACGGTGCCAAACTTCCGCCTGCCGTCGGGCGCAATCCCGCTGGTTGCGCGGCACCGCGGCTCCGGCTCCACTTGCCCCCGGTCGTGAGTCGTGAGACCCTGGAGGAGGGTCGTCAGGTCAGGGTTTGAAAGACGACCAACCAAGCCCATCGCTCGCCCACGAGGAGGTCGCCGGCTCTCGGGTCGGCTCGACCGTGTTCGGGCTATCAAGTCTTCGCAGTTAGGTGCCGAAGTAGAGGACGCCGCAAGTTTCACACCCAAACGGCATCTACTTGGGAAGACGACCGAGAAGCTATCGCCGAAATGCAGACGAAGGGGGGCCCCGAATGCGCAAGCTGACAACCGTGCTCGCAGGTCTGGTCTTGCTCGCCGCGGCTGGCTTTGCCAGCGCAGGCATCGCCACCGGTGGACACTTTCTTGCCGCTTTGACCGGTTCAACCACGACGACCGGGACCGGTACGACAAACGTAACCACCGGCACCACGCCGATCGGCCGCCGGGTGACGATCTGCCACCGGACCGGGTCGAAAAAGAACCCCTTCCATACGATCACCGTCGATCAGCACGCCGTTCCGGCGCATCTCCGGCACGGCGACCATCTCGGGGCATGCACCGTCGTGCAGTCGAGCACCACCGGGAGGCCGGGCAAGGGCCACGGGAAGAGCACGACTGGCACCACCACGAGCACCAAGGGAAAGGCCGGCGCCGGCGCGAAGGGCAAGGCCGGCGCGAAGGGCAAGGCCGGCGCGAAAGGCAAGGCCGGCGCGAAGGGCAAGGCCGGCGCGAAGGGCAAGGCCGGCGCCACGGGCAACACAGCCGGCGCCACGGGAAAGGCTAAGGGGGACAACGCGGGCGCCCAGGCGAACACGGGCCACGACAACTCGGGCAATGGGAACGGCGGCGACAAGGGTGCAAATCCGGGGGCCGGGAACAACGGCAACGGAGGCGGACAGGGCCAAGGAGGTGGCGGCGGGAACGGGAAGTAGGCGGTAGGCGCAAGCCACCGCCGTCTCAACCCGTGCGCCACTCGGGAGACACTGCCGTTGCGTCGCGCGGGCCGGCGCTCCCTGCCGTGACGCTCGCTCCCGTCCTCGCGGTCGCGGCGTTTCTCGTTTCGTTCGGTGCGCTCCACTACGGCTTTTTCGGCCGGCCAGGGCTCATCGATACGCCGATCTACGAGCGCTACGGCGACGCGATCGTGCACGGCCGGCAGGTGCCCTATCGCGATTTCGCGGTCGAGTATCCGCCCGGGGCGCTTCCGGTCTTCGTGGCGCCGGCGCTCGTCGCAGACCGTGGCGACCTCCCGACCTATGCTCGGGTGTTCGAGGCGCTGATGCTGGCGTGCGGCGCCGCAGCGTCGGCGCTCGTCGCGTTCGTCCTGAGGTTGCAGCGAGCCTCGGGAAGGCGGCTCGTAGCCGGATCGCTGCTGGCGGGGCTGGCGCCGCTCGCGCTCGGGCCGCTCGTGCTCTCGCGCTTCGACCTCTGGCCGGCCTGCCTGACGATCGCGGCCCTCGCTGCCCTGCTCAGCGAGCGTCGCCGGCTCGCCTTCGGCCTGCTCGGGGCTGCGATCGCGGCGAAGGTCTACCCGGCGGTGATGCTACCGCTCGTCCTCGCATTCGTCTGGCGGCGGCACGGGAAGCGCGAGGCGGCAATCTGCGCCGCGATTTTGGCAGGTGTCCTCGCCGTCCTGGTGGTGCCGTTCGCAGTCGTGGCTCCGCACGGGCTGTGGGCGAGCCTCGCCGGACAGGCGAGCCGCCCACTCCAGGTCGAGACCCTCGGCGCCTCGTTCCTGCTCGTCGGCCACGTTCTGTGGGGGCTACCGCTCCAGCTCATCCCCTCGCACGGGTCGGACAACCTCGGCGGCGGGGCAGCCGATGCGCTGGCCCTTGTTCAGGGGCTGCTCGCACCTGCTGTCATCGCCGCAACCTGGATCGCCTTCGCCCGCGGACGCGCCGAGCCGGAGCGGTTGGTCCGCTTCAGCGCGGCCGCAATCTGCGCCTTCGTCGCGCTCGGGAAGGTGCTCTCGCCTCAGTATCTTCTCTGGCTGATCGCGCCGG
>JALYLE010000226.1 GCA_030774375.1 Chloroflexota bacterium
AGCCCGCGTATCGGGGCGGCCAGTTGCTCGTCGGTACCAACCTGCCTGCCGTTCGATCGTTCGCGGATCTGACCGAGCTCCCCCGCGGACTGCGCGCCTCGCTCGCCGAGGGGTTCCGCTTTTCAACGATCGAGGCTAGCCACGTCATCACCGGCGACCGCGGGCTGACCGCAAAGGCCGTCCACGAGCTGCACGACGGCCAGCGAGTCGAGTCCGTGCTGATGCGCTACCCGGCAAGGGGACGAGCGGCTGAACGGGTCACCATCTGCATCTCGAGTCAGGCGGGGTGCGCCGTGGGCTGCCCCTTCTGCGCCACGGGACAAGCCGGTTTCGGCCGGCAGCTCACGCCGGGCGAGATCGTGGACCAGGTCCTGCACTGGCATCGCGAGCCGTGGCTCGCGCTCGGCAGGGATTGGCGGCCCGGCCAGCGGACCGGTCACTACAACATCGTCTTCATGGGGATGGGCGAGCCCTTAAACAACGCGTCGCGCGTATTCTCGGCAGTCCGCCTGCTCAACGATCCGGGCCGCCTCGGAATCGGAGCGCGTCACATCACGGTCAGCACCTCTGGGGTGGTACCGGGCATCGATCGCATGATTGACGAGCTTCCGCAGGTCAACCTGGCGATCAGCCTCCATGCGGCGGATGACGACCTGCGCGATGAGCTCGTGCCACTCAACCGCAAGTGGCCGCTCGCGGTTCTGATCGGCGCCGGTCGGCGCTTCGCGGAGCGAACCGGGCGACGCGTCAGCCTCGAGTACGTGATGATCGACGCGATGAATGACTCGGACGACCTGGCGGCCCGGCTGGCGCGCCTGGCTCGTGGCTGGATGAGCCATGTCAACCTGATCCCCCTCAACCCAACGCCTGGCTCCCGCTGGAGTGGCTCCTCGCCCGAGCGCATCAATCGGTTCGCCGCGACCATCCGCGCCTCCGGCGTCCCGGTCACCGTGCGAGATACCCGTGGACGCGAGATCGACGCGGCCTGCGGCCAGCTGCATGCCCAGCTCGCGGGGCGAGATCTCACGATGCTGCGGGCGACGTCCGGCGCGCCGACGTCCGGCGCGGCGACGCCCGTCACCACGACCGCATGACGCTTGCCAACGGCCGCTCGGCCCAGATCAGCGCCAGCATCCTGAACGCAGACTTCGCCGCACTCGGCGCCGAGGTGCAGCGCGCCGACCGTGGAGGCGTGGACTCGATCCACCTCGACGTGATGGATGGCCATTTCGTGCCGAACCTCACAATAGGCCCGGTCGTGGTGGAGGCAATCCGCGACACGACCGCGCTGGCCTTCCACAGCCATCTCATGATCAGCGAGCCGCTCCGGTACGTGGAGGCGTTCGCCAACGCCGGCGGCGACCTTATCGTCTTCCACGTCGAGACCGGCGATTCGCCGCCCGCGGTGATCGAGGCGATCCACCGTAGCGGCCGCGCCGCCGGCCTTGCGCTCAACCCCGAGACGGAGGGTGCCGCGGTCCTCCCATTCCTGGAGCTGATCGACCTCTTACTGGTGATGACGGTCCATCCCGGCTTCGGCGGACAGCCGTTCATGCATGAGGTCCTGCCCAAGCTCCGCTCCCTGCGCACCGAAGCGGAGCGCCGCGGCCTCGACCTGCCGATCGCCGTCGACGGAGGCGTCAACTTGGAGACGATCGGGCCTGCATATGCGGCGGGGGGCGACGTCATGGTGGTGGGGAGTGCCCTCTATCAGCACCCGGGCGACCTTCGCCCGATCGTCGACGAGCTGCGATCGGTAGCCAGACGCGGCGCCGATGTCCGCATGGCAGCGCCTGCAGGCGAAGGCGGCGCGTGAGCGTACGAACCGCGCGGCCAGGCGCAGGGCACCGCGCCGGGCTCATCGGTCTGATCCTGGTCCTCGCGGGGTGCAGCGCACCGCTCCCATTCATTGCATCGCCAACCCCCGAGCAGCCGCGGCAGCTCAGCGTCGTTGCCGTGGAGAGGTCGACCGGCACGCCCGTGGCCGGCGTCACAATCAAGGCCGGGTCGGCCACGGCGCAGACCACGAGCTCGGGTCGCGCGACGATCAGCGCGATGCGCGGGGCGACCGTCCACGCCAGTGCCCCCGGCTTCGACGCGGCGAGCGCCCAGGTACCGGCCGATGGTGATCTGACCCTCAAGCTGCGGGCCAACGTCGTGAGTGGCACGATCAGCGATCCGGCGGGCAAGCCTCTTGCCGGCGCCCGCATCTTCATGGACGGCACGAGCACCTCGGTGCAGAGTGGCGCCGACGGGCGCTATGCGCTCGCCGGCGTCCCCCAGAAGGGGACGCTCATCGTGAAGCTGCCCGGCTATCGGCTGGCACAGCTCGCGATCGATGCGCAAATGACGAAGAACGTTGCAATGCAGCCATTCACGGCCCGGGCGCTCTACGCGCCGGCGTCGGTTTTCGAGGCGCATGGGCGGCTCGACCAGATGCTGGCGACGATCGATCGCACGAACGTCAACGCCATGGTCATCGACGTCAAGGAGGCCGGAGGCTACCTGTACTACGCGACCGACCTCCCGGAGGCCAAGCGTGCAGGGGCGTTGATGAAGCACCCGCTCTTGAACCTGGCGGAGGTGCTCCCCAAGCTCAAGGCGCGCGGCATCTACACGATCGCCCGGATGGTCGTGATGAAGGACAACGCACTGGCCGCAGCGCAGCCGGAGCTCGCCGTCCAGAACACGAAGACCGGCAAGCCGTGGACCGATTACCGCGGCAACGAGTGGCTCGATCCGGGAGCGCCGGGGGTTGCGGAGTACATCACCAATGTCGCGACCGACCTCGCGGACAAAGGCTTCGACGAGGTCCAGCTCGACTACGTCCGTTTCTTCAGCGACGGCGACTATTCGGTGGCCAAGACGAAGCTGCCGAATACCCAGTCGTTCCGGCTGCCAGCCATACGGCGCCTCTTCCGGCTCCTCTCGGACGAGTTCTCGCACCGCAGGGCGTTCCTCGGTGCGGACGTCTTCCCGATCAGCTTCATCGCGCAGGATGACCAGGGGATCGGCCAGCGGCCGGAGGTGATCATGCCGTACGTCGACTACTTCTGCCCCATGGTCTACCCGAGCCACTACGCGGCCTACACGTTCGGTTACGCGGTGCCCAATGAACATCCGTATGAGGTCATCAATCGGACGCTGAAGCTCATGAACCGCCAGGCGGCTGGCTTACCGATGAAGATCCGTCCCTGGATTCAGGACTTCGGCGTTGGCCAATATCGAGCGTACACGGTCAGGGACATCGCCGCGGAGATGAAGGCTCTGCGCGATAACGGCACCGCCGGCTGGATGATCTGGAACGCCGCGGCCCGCTTTACGCTCGCCGCGCTCGGACCGCCGATCCCCGACGAGGCCTCTGGGCCGCTGACGAGCACAGCTCCCGCGCCGAGCAACGCGCCCAGCACGGCGGCAAGCTCCTCGCCGACCGTCGCGCCGAGCGGTTCCGCGTCAATCACCAGCCCGACGCCCTGACGACGCGCCGTGCGGCTGGTCGTTCAGCGCGTCAGCCGCGCTGAGG
>JALYLE010000227.1 GCA_030774375.1 Chloroflexota bacterium
GGCACCGAGCCACGCGGCGAGCTGTTGAGGCGCGATCTCGCTGATCGCCGGCCGCGGGCCGACGAGCGGCAGGTCAATCACGACGTCCGGTCAGCAGCATCACGTAGTAGAGAAACGTGAGCAACGCTGTGAGGGCCGCAGCCACATAGGTCCACGCGGCTGCCTTGAGGACGCTGCGGGCGCCAACCTCGCGCTCCCCTCTCAGGCCCAGGCTCGAGACGAAGGCAAGCGCCTTGCCCGACGCGCCGATCTCGACGGGTAGCGTGACGAAGGTGAAGACGACCGCAGCACCGAAGGCGATGAGGCCGAACCAGGCGAGGCCAAGCAGGTTCGTCCAGAGTCCGCCGATGATTAACCAAGGCGCGATCCCCGATCCGAACTGGACCGCGGGAACGATCGCCTGGCGAACGGTCATCCACGGATCGCGCTCCCGGTCCTGGAGGGCATGGCCGACCTCGTGAGCGATCACCGCCGCGGCGGCGACGGAAAGTCCGGGGGCACCCGGCGGTAGCGCGACGGCACCGCGGCTCGGATCGTAGGCACCGAGCTCGGGTCGTCCGGCGACGGCGGCGCTGACGCGCAGCACCTTGCCGCGTGGGTCGTAGTGATCGGTGAGCTGCCCAGCGACGGGCTCGATCCGGACATCGTTCAGTCCCTGGCGATCGAGGAGCCGCCGGGCAAATTCGAAGGCGTCGGTGCCTAATCCTGAGTCGACCTTTGACCATTTGGCGTAGGTCGATCGCACCCGCCACGCCGCCCAGCCGGTGATGGCGATGCTCGGGACGAGCACCAAGAGGACGTACGGCAGGAATCCAGCCATTGTGTTGTGCTACCTCCTTGGAAGCGCGATCGAGTATAGCCGAGGTCACCCCCGCTCCCGGCTTGGGGAGATGGGGTGATGGGATCAGGCCGGGGGTGGCTGTGTGCCGAGGCGGATGTGATCTCGCGGGAGGCCGTGTCGCCAGTCCTGTGCGCCCATCGGCGGACGCCCTTCGGGCTGAACGATCTCGAGGAGGAGGGCGCCCGAACCGCACGCGATGCGCGCGTCCTCCCCGGGCAGAAGCGTGCCAGCCGCAAGGTCGCCTACCCCCTCGACCGGGCGGGCGCGGCGGACGTGCAGGCGACGCCCGTCGAGCGTGGTCCACGCACCCGGCCACGGCTGCAGTGCACGCACCTGGCGATCGATCGCCACCGCATCGCGCCCCCAATCGATCCAGCCGTCGGCCCTGGTGAAGGGGCGGACCATGGTTGCGGCCCGCTCATCCTGTGGCAGGGCGACGAGCGTGCCTTCGGCCCACGGCCCCAGCAGTGGCGTGACCATCTCGGCGGCCAGATCCGCCAGCCGCGACTCGAGGTCCGGCGACTCCTCCCGACCGGTGAGCGCCAGCGGCCATTGCGCGACGATTGGTCCCGCGTCGAGGACCTCGTTCATCACCATGAGCGTGACTCCCGCGACCGGGTCGCCCGCCAGGATCGTTGCGGCAACCGGGTCCGCGCCGCGATGACGGGGCAGCAGCGAGGGGTGGACGTTGAGTGGCAAGCGCGGAGCAAGCGCGAGCAGGTCCGCCGGAACCAGCTGGCCGTAGGCCGCCAGCAGGATGCCGTCCGGCGCGAATGCGCGCAGCAAATCCCTCGCCTCGTCCGAGCGGAGGCGGGCCGGTGTCGCGAGCTCGAGCTCGCGCTCGCGCGCAAACGCGGCTACGGGTGCAGGCCGCGGCCGCAGGCGACGCCCGGCGGGGCGATCTGGCGCGCTCACAACCAGGAGCGCGTCGCCCAGCTCGGGGAGCCGAGCCAGCAGTGGGACGGCGAAGGCTCCGCTTCCCAGGAATGCGACGCGCCCCAGGCGAGCCACTAGATGCTCGCGGCCTGGCCTTCCTCGACGTCGCTCGGATGCTCGCTGACGCGAACGAGCTCCTCGAGCGATTCGAGGTAGTCGATGTAAAGGATCCCGTTCAAGTGGTCGATCTCGTGCTGGAGGGCCCGCGCGAAAAGCTCCTCACCCTTGACCCGGAACTCCTTGCCATGTCGATCGCGAGCCTTCACGGTCACGCGCTGCGCTCGCTTCACCTCGGCGACGAAGCCCGGGATCGACAGGCACCCCTCCCAGTCGATCACCTCGCCCGAGGCACGGATCAGCTGCGGATTGATGAGTTCGGTGACCTTGTCCTCGAGCTCGATCACCGCCACCTGGAGCGGGACGCCGACCTGGTTCGCGGCGATGCCGACGCCCGGGGCGTCACGCATCGTCTCGAGGAGGTCGTCGAGCAGCCGATGGAGCGACGCGTCGAAGTGCGCCACCTTCTTCGTCTTTTCGCGAAGGATCGGCTCCTCGGCGGTCAGGATGCTGCGGACGACCATGCCCGCCATTGTACCGATGGCATCGGTGGCGCACCGCAGGCTCACCCGCCCCTCAGAGCAGCGACTCAGGGTCGACGTCGATGGCCACGCCGGCCGGCACCCGCTCCAGGGCCTGGGCTCGCGTCGCCGCATCGGGCGCTCGCAGGACGACCTGCATCCGCCAGCGGCCTGCCCTGCGCGCGACGTACGCCGGGAGCGGCCCGTGGACCTCGACTCCCGGAATGGCTGTCGCCTCGGCGGCCGCTCGACCGCGCTCTTCCGCTCGACCTCGGTCAGCGTCCGCGATCAGAAGGCGGGCCAGCACCGCCGCCGGCGGGTATCCGAGCAGCCGACGCCGCACGAGCTCCTCATCTGCGAAGCCGTCGACGTCCAGGCGGGCCGCGGCGCGGACCGCGTAGTGTGTCGGCGCGTAGGTCTGGATCAGCACCCGACCCGGACGCGGGCCGCGACCCGCTCGACCGGCGACCTGCGCGAGCAGCTGGAAGGTCCGTTCCGCGGCGCGGTAGTCCGGCAGGTTGAGCGTAATGTCTGCCGCCACCACCGCGGCGAGTGTCACCGTCGGCAGATCGAGGCCCTTCGCCGCCAGTTGGGTCCCCACCAGCAGATTGGTGCGACCCTCGCGAAAATCGTCATAGATGGATTCGAAGGCGCGCCGTGCGCTGAGGGCATCGCTGTCGAGGCGGCCGATGCTCAGCGTCGGGAATCGGCTCCGGATCTCGGCCTCCACGCGTTGGGTGCCCGCCCCGAAGTAGCGGATCCGCGTGCTCCCGCAGCGCGGGCATTGGTCTGGGACGCTCGCCGTTTGCCCGCAGTGATGGCACCGCAGCAGACCGCCCACCAGGTGATAGACGTACGGCAGTTCACAGTCCGGACACCGCAGGCTCTCCCCGCAGTCGCGGCACAGGACGAAGGTGGCGGCACCCCGGCGATTGATCAACACGATCGCCTGTTCGCTCCCCCACCGCATGCCTCCCAGCGCCTCGGAGAGCGGGCGAGAAAGGACCGAGCGATTCCCCGCTGCAAGCTCAGCCCGCATGTCGACGACCTCGATGGTCGGCGTCGAGCCGACTCGTCGTTCGCGGAGCACGGCCCGCTCCGCATGGCCGCCCCGCACCCGCGCCAGGGTCACCAGGTCCGGCGTTGCACTGGCCGAGACGACGCGGGCGCCGGTCGCGACGGCGCGCCGGCGGGCAACCCATCGGGCGTCGTACCGAGGCGTCCGGTCCGACTTGTATCCGCCGTCGTGCTCCTCGTCGAGGACGATGAGGGCGAGGTGGCGAAGCGGGGCGAAGACCGCCATGCGGGTGCCGAGCACGACCCGCGCCTCGCCACGCAGGATCCGCCACCAGCCGTCGTGGCGCTCGCCGGCTGAGAGTCCCGAGTGCATCACCGCAAGCTCGTCGCCGACCAGCGCTGCGAGCCGGTCGGCAAGCTGAGGAACCATCGAGACCTCGGGGACCAGGACGATCGCGCTCCCGCCTTCGGCGATGACGCCCTCGATCGAAGCGAGGTAGACGTCGCTCTTGCCCGACGCCGCGACCCCCTGGAGGAGGAGCTCGCCGCCCGGGGCGAGCGCGGCGACCGCCGATGCTGCGGCGCGCTGCTCGTCCGCGAGGCCGTGGACCAATGGACGTCCACGCGGCCGGTGCGCCAGCGGATCGCGGGTCACCTCTCGCCAGCCGAGCTCGACGAGACCAAGGGCCGCGAGCCGGCGAGCCGGCGCCACAAGCGATGCGGGTTCGGCCCCGAGCTCCTGGGCGATCTCCGCCAGTGGCCGCTCGGCGCCGTCAGTCGCTGCCAGGATCGCGCGCTGCAGCGGCCCGCGAGGAGCGGGCCGCTGCGGACCCGAAGACCGGCGCACGACACGAACGCGGCGCGGACGGACGTCGGGCGGCTGGAGCCGCCAGGCGGGTCTCAGTCCCCCGCTCTGGCGAAGGCGCTCGATCCACGCTCCGCCGCCGCGGACCGGGGCAAACGCCCGAAGGTCCACCTCGTCGAGCAGACCTTCGGCGTCGACGGCATCCGGCATTCCCGCGGGAAGCCGGCTGGCATCCGCGATCCGCCAGCGGCGCTCGAGCCGTGACTCGAGGCCGGGAGGGAGCATCGCGGCAAGGGTTGTGCCGATGGGCGCCCGATAGTAAACCGCGATCTCTTCGGCCAGCCCCAGAAGGTCAGGCGTGAGCATCGGTTCCGAGACGACCGCCTCGACGGGCTTTATTGGCGCCTCGGGTGAAACATCGGCGCCGGTCTCGGGCTCGCCGGGAAGAAGGTAGCCAAGGGCAAGGCGATGGCCGTACGGGACCAGCAAGAGCGAACCCGGACCAGGATCACCGAGATCGGCGGGGAGGA
Source organism: Chloroflexota bacterium (assembly GCA_030774375.1). Next base: position 4,708 of record JALYLE010000227.1, read on the forward strand.
GGTAAGTGAAGGTACGATCCGGGCGGTCTGCGATGGCGTCGACCGCGACGCGGACCGCGCGCCCGGCGCGCGCGCCGGGCACCTCGTCAGACGCGGACCTGGCGGGGCGGCTCACGGCGCGCCTCGGCCTGGATGATCTCCCAGATCCGCTCCGCGGCCTCCTCCGGGTGGTCGGTCTCGTTGACGATCACGTGGTCGTAGTCACCCGAGGAGTCCATTTCGAGCTCCGCATTGCGTCGCCGAACGGCGAGCGACTCCGAAGACTCCGAGCCGCGCTTCAGGAGACGGTCGTCGAGGTCCTCGAGTGAGGGCGGCATCACGAAGATCAGCAGCGCGTCGGGGACCAGCTGCCGGACTGTCCGGGCGCCCTGCGGGTCGATGGTGAGGATCGCGTCGCGACCGGCGGCCAGGATGCCTCGGACCTGCTGCACGGGCGTGCCGTACCAGTGTCCATGCACGGTGGCGCATTCGAGCAGCTCGCCAGCGTCACGAAGGCGCTCGAACTCGGGGGCGGCCAGGAAGTGGTAGTGGACCTTGTCGATCTCGTTGGGGCGGCGGGCACGCGTCGTGGCGGTGACGATTGGAATCACCTGGGGATGTGCGCGCGCCAGCTGGGCCACGATCGTGCTCTTCCCCACGCCCGATGGCCCGGAGACGACGACGAGCAGGGGGTTGGGGAAGGCCAGCCGCTTCTCGGGTGTGCTCACCGGGCCGGGCTCCCCTCATTCTCCCCTTCCACGCTGGATCCAACGCCTTCCGGCAAGCCTTCGGCTTCGATCCCCGCGCGGGCCAGAGCGGTTGCCAGGTCATCGGGGAGCTGGCTCCAGGCGTCGAGCCTGCGGCCATCGGCCGGGCGCTCGAGCCCCAGGCGATCGGCATGCAGGAATTGTCGTCCCAGGCCGCCCGGACCCTCTCCCCCGCCGTAGCGACGGTCGCCCGCGATTGGGAGGTTGAGATACGCCAGATGGGCGCGGATCTGATGCGTTCGGCCGGTCCGCGGCCGGAGGGCCAGCAGGGAGTAGTCACCGGCGGTGGCCAGGACGGTGTATTCGGTGACGGCCTCGCGACCGCCGGCGACGACCGCCATCCGCTGCCGTTCGCGTGGATCGCGTCCGACAGGGGCCTCGATCCGCCCACGCCGCGCAGGCGCCGGTCCGCGGACCAGGGCCAGGTATTCCTTCTCGATCGTCCGATTCGCAAACTGCCGCATCAAGCTCGCCTGCGCCGCGTCCGTCTTGGCCACGACCAGCAGGCCGCTCGTGTCGCGGTCGAGCCGATGCACGATCCCCGGACGGCCGACGCCGGCAATGCTGCCGAGGGGCTCTCCGCGTGCCACGGCCCGGCCGAGCAGCGCATTGACCAGCGTGCCGCGCGCATGTCCGGCGCTCGGATGCACGACGAGGCCCGCTGGCTTGTCAACGATGAGCATCGAGTCGTCCTCGTACGCGACGCCCAGCGCAATCTCCTCGGCCTCGAGCCGTTCGTCGGGTGGCGCCGACAGAAGGACGGTGACCGTCTCCCCGCCGCGCAGGCGGTCGCTGGCATGCCGTCTGACGCCGTCGACCAGCGCGCGCCCATCGGCGATCAGCCGCTGGGCGTGTGCGCGGCTGATCCCGGCGACCGCCGCCACACCGAGGTCAAAGCGCCCCGCCGGGCCGCGCGCCTCGACAGTCCGATTCGTGGTGGGCCGCGCCGGAGCGATGGGACCCGTCACGCCCCGCCTTCCTGGCTCGCGCCCGACCGCTCACCCGATCGTTGCCCGCCGTCGAAAAGCGTGAGCAGCACCACGAACGCCAGGATCCCGATCACGATCGAGGAGTCAGCTACGTTGAACGTCGGCCAACGAAGCTCGCCGATGCCGACCGACACGAAGTCGGTCACCTTCCCATGCCGGAGTCGATCGGTGAAGTTGCCGAGTGTTCCTCCCAGGACCAGGCCGAGCAGGACGAAGATGCCGAGGCTGCGTCCGCGCAGGGTCCGGAAGAAGTAGGTGATCAGGGCAAGCGCAAACAGGCTCACCACCACGAACAGGAGCTGGCCGTTCTGCAGAAGGCTGAAGGCCGCGCCGCTGTTCTCCGCGTGCCAGAGCTGCACGAGGTCGCCGACCACGTCGACCCGCTGGCCGATATCGATATTGGCAACGACCAGCCCCTTGGTCAGTTGGTCCGCGGCATAGACGACGGCCGCCGTCCCGAGCAGCACGGCGGCCTCCGCCCGCCGCCGATTCGGCGCGCGTCCTGGGCTCATGGTTGGCGAAGCCTACACCGCGCGGCGGAGCATCAGCTTCAACGTTGCGCCGCCCAGCTCGAGCGTCTCTGAACGATCCGCGTCCGCGAGATCCGCGGCTGAGTGCAGATGCAACTCGGTCGCCAGGACCTCGTCGGCCAGCCAGGCACGGTGCGGCTCGAGCTGCGCCACGGTCGCCGCATCGCCGGCCACCTCCACAAGAATGCGATCGCTGATGTCGTACCCGGCCGCCTTGCGCAGCCCCTGGAGTCGATGCGCGACCTCGCGGGCGAGTCCCTCGGCCTCGAGCTCGGGCGTGAGGCGCGTGTCGAGGGCCACGAGCAGATCCCCCTCCTCCGCCACCTCGTGCCCCTGTCGCGCACGCGCGGTGAGGCGGAACTCGTCCGGCTCCAGGGTCAACCCGGCCACCGCCACGCGGCCGTCGTCGAGAGCCTGCCACTCCCCAGCGCGCGCGGCCGTTATGATCGGGCCAACCGCGGCTCCGCGACGGGGACCGAGGATCGGCAGCAGCGGGTAGAGCGTGCGCTCGACCATCTCCGCCTCGTCGGGGATCAGCTCGAGCGCCTTTGCGTTCAGCTCGTCGAGCAGCTCCGCCGTCAGCTGCTCGGCCATCGCTCCGTCCGTGCTCAGCGCGCCGCCGGCGGTGGCGGGGAGCTTCACCCGAACCGCCGCAATCGGCTGCCGTGTCCTCAACCCGCTCGCCGATCGAGCGGTGCGGCCGAGCGCGACGACACCGCGGGCGAGCGCAACCGCGGCCTCAACTTCGGGCTGGCGGCGCCCGGCCACCTGGGCCGGGAAGTCGGTGAGGTGCACGCTTCCCGAAACATCCGCGTCGACCGACGCGACGAGGTTGCCCCAGATCGCGTCCGCGAGGTGCGGCACGAAGGGTGCGAGCAGCTGGGTCATCGTGACCAGCACTTCGTGCAGCGTGGCGTACGCCGCCCGCTTGTCGGCATCCAGCTCGCCCTTCCAGAAGCGCCGGCGGTTCCGGCGCACGTACCAGTTGGACAGGTCGTCGGAGAACGCCTCCAGGGCGCGCGTGGCCCGGGGGGCGTCGTAGCCGTCGAGCGCCGCCCGCACCTCGGCCACCAGCCCGTCGAGGCGGGATCGGATCCAGCGATCGAGCAGCGTGCGCGCGTCGGCGGCGCTATCGGTCTGCTCCGGAGTCCAGCCGTCGAGGCGGGCATAGGTGACGAAGAAGCTGTACGTGTTCCAGACGGGCAGGAAGAATCGCCGCACGGCCTCGTGGCCCGGCCCATAGCCGAAGTTCAGGTTCACCGCCGGGTTCGCAGCCATGAACATCCAGCGCATGACGTCGGCACCGATCTGTTCCGCGGCTTCGTCGAAGGGGATGGCGTTCCCCTTGCTCTTGTGCATCTCCTCGCCGCTCTCGTCGCGCACGAGCGCGTACCCAAAGATCGTCTTCGTCATCGGCCGGCCAGCGAGAACCGCCGACGAGACGAGCAGGGCGTAGAACCAATTCCGGAACTGTCCCGGGAACGACTCGGTGATGAAGTCGGCCGGGAACCACTCTGTCCAGTACGACCGGTCCGTGTTCCAGCCCATCGTGCTGAACGGCACGATTCCGGCGTCAAGCCAGGGATTGCCGACATCTGTCGTGCGTCGCGCCACCCCACCGCATGACGAGCAGGCGATCTCCACCGCGTCGACCCAGGGCCGGTGCGGTGAGTGTCCCTCGAACGCGTCCCACCCCTCGACGGCGCGCTCGCGGAGCTCGTCGCGACCGCCGATCACTTCCCACGCGCCGCAGTCCGCGCACTCCCAGATCGGAAGGGCCAGCCCGTAATAGCGCTTCTTGCTGATCATCCAGTCGCCCATGTTCCTGAGCCAGTCGAGCTCACGCTCCTCCAGGCCGATTCCCTCGGGGAGCCAGCGGATCTGGCGCGTGAGCTCGCTCATGGGCTGGCGCAGGGGGTCCATCGCGATGAACCATTCATCGACGAGCCGGAACACGAGCTGGGTGCCGCACCGCCAGCAGACCGGGTAGTGGTGCAGGTACTGCTCCCTCGCGACGACCAGGCCCTTGCGGTCGAGGTCGGCCGCGATCTCAAGGCCGATGTCGTCCGCCGGATCCGCGGTCGCCCCGGCGTAGCGACCGGTCTGCCAGCCATAGCCGTCGCGAAAGACGCCGAACTCGTCGATTGGGTCCAGGACGGCAAGGCCGTATTCCTTGGAGAGCGCGAAGTCCTCCTGTCCGCAGCCGGGGGCGACGTGCACGATCCCGGTCCCCTCCTCGTCCGAGACCTCGCGCCAGGCGATCACGCGATGCTCGACGCCCGCCTGGATCGGCAGCTCGTCGAAGGGGCCGGCGTAGGTCAACCCCACCAGGTCGCTTCCCGGAGCCTCGCGAATTACGGTTGCATCGGGGGCCACGCGCGCCTTCGACCCATGGGAGACCCACCACCGACGCCCGTCTCGCCCCTCGACAAGCAGGTACGTGAGGTCGGGATGGACCGCGGCCGCCACGTTGCTCGACAGGGTCCAGGGCGTCGTGGTCCAGGCCAGCAGATCCTCGTCCTGATGCCCCGGGGTCGTGATCGGGAGCCGAATCGTGAGGGACAGGTGCCGGATCTCGCGATATCCCTCCGTAGCGATCTCCATATTGGATAGCCCGGTGGCGCAGCGCGGACACCACGGCATCACGTCGTGGCCTTTGTAGACCAGCCCACGGCGATGGCATTCCGCCAGGAAGGCCCAGATCGTGTAGTTGTTCTCGTCGCTGTTCGTGAAGTAGCTGTGGTCCCAGTCCATCCACATACCGAGGCGCCGGCTCTGCTCGGTCTGGATGCCAGCGAAGGTCTGAACCCGCTCCTTGCACTTCTCGACGAAGCGGTCGATCCCGTACTCCTCGATCTGGCGCTTGTTGTTGAAGCCCAACGCTCGCTCGACCTCGACCTCGATCCAGAGGCCCTGACAGTCGAAACCGTTCTGGTAGCGCTGCCGCTCGCCGAGCATGGTGTGATAGCGCTGGTACAGGTCCTTGTAGGTCCGTCCCCAGGCGTGGTGCACGCCCATCGGGTTGTTGGCGGTAATTGGCCCATCCAGGAAGCTGAAGCGCCGCTCCGCGCTGGCATTGCGCGCCAGATAGCGCTCCATCGTCCGCTCACCGCGCCAGCGCGCGATCACTTCCCGCTCGAGGGTGGGAACGTCCAGCTTGGCGTTGACTGGCTTGAACACGTCGCCCGTGATGCCCCTGGTTCCGTCGACCCAACAAAAAAACCCGTCCCGATTGCCGGGACGGGACATCGTGCACTCGCACGCTTCCCGCGGTACCACCCGCGCTTGACCGATGGAGCCGCCCAGGCGGCGACCGGTCCGCTCTATCGCCGCGGGCCAGGCTCTCGCCTGCGACCGATGGCGCCGCCGCTGTTATCGGGTGGCGCACCCGGGAGCCGTTACCCACGGCCGCTCATCCAGCTGCCGCTTGGCGCCTCCGGCTTGGGAGGGATGGCCGCGATCTCGAAGGCCGCCCGCTTCCACCGTCCGGGCTCGCTGCTGGCTCGATGCCGATCGCGACGCTGACTCCGTCATCACCGCTGCTTGATTGTCCGCCGATTGTAGCGGACCAACTCGGCATCAGCCGACGGCAGCCCGCGCCACCATCATGAGCGCACCGACGGCAGTGATCGCCACGAGCCCGGTCATCCGCGGCCACCACGCGCGCGTGGCGAGCACCCCCACCGCGCCGGCCGGACCCCCCAGGCTGAGGGCCAGCGCCAGGATCCGCGGACTCGTACCGGTCGCCTCGGCGGCCGGACCGCTCACCAGCCAGGCGACGCCCGAGGCGACCAGTGGAATCATTGCCCAACCCCATGCCAACAGGACGGCGACCATCGCGGGCGTTGCCCACGCCGGGCGCGTCCACGTGGCCTTGATCCGCCGGCGCGCGGCATTCGGCGCGCGCCAACGCTCCGCCTCGGTCACCGTGGGGTGCATCGGGGCGGTCGGCGCAACGACCGAGATGCGCCCTTCGGCGATCGCGGCCCGCTCCGCCTCCGCGGCGGCAAGGGCCGCTTCGCGCGCCGCGGTCAACTGCGCCTCGAGCCAGGCGCGCTCGATTCCAGTCAGGATCCGGCCCGTTGCCGATGCCTCGGCTGGCTGCTCGACCGGCTGGCGCGCGGCGGCAAGGGCTGCGGGCGCCGCCGCTCGCAGGCGACCGCTCACCTCGTCGAGGCGTTGCTGGACCCGCGCGGCCGCGCCCAGGGCTGCCAGCAGTTCACCCTCCGACGCCGCGGCCAGCGCCAGCCTCCCGCCTTCGGTGGGCACGAGGATGACGGTCGGCGTTGGCGCCAGCCGCACTACCGAGACGCGCTCGGCGCCGCGCAGCACGCCCGGACCGACCGCCCAGCCAAGGAAGCCAAACCGGATGCGAAGCACGCCGCGGCCAGCGTCGGCGCCCGCCACCGTCGCGCGGGTCACCGGGCCGGGGACCAGGCGATAGCGTCGCCCTCCGCCAAGCCAGCGCAATCGGATTCCGCCGACCTCCACCTCCAACCGGAGGGTGAGCGGGATGCGCGCCACAATGGCCGCCAGGAGGATCGTCGCGACGCCGCCCGCGACCAGCGGCATCCGGCCGCTGCCCCCAAGGATCAGGCCGCTCGCCACGGCGCCCGCGCCGACGAGGCTGACGAGGATCGGGATGGCCAGGATGCGCGGCAGGCTGCGCGCCAGGTCGACGCGCGAGATCGAGATCGTCTCGTCGGTCATTGCCTGGTCAGGCCTTCTCGGTGACCCGGTACTCGAGGTAGCGACCCGTCAGCAAACGGGTCTGAGCATCGAGCGCCGGCAGGTTGCTGAAGAGGATGCCGATGAGCGGCAGGCCGACCCATTGCAGGTAGCTCAACATGCGGGCGACCGGTCCCCAGTGTGCCGGGCGCGGCGGGACGATAGCGTTCTCGACGTAGATCATGACCATCAGGCTGGCGGCCGCAAAGCTCAGCATTGCGCTCGTGTAGAGCGGCAGGTTCTGCCCCAGGATGGTCTGACCGAAGGCTGGATTCAGCACGAGCGGGATCACCGCTCCGAATGTCACCACGAACGGTCCAATCGCCCAGCTGATGTGCTCCCAGAACAGGTTGATGACGCGCCAGGAGCGCGAAAGCAGCGAGATCTCCGTGTGGCGGATCGCGTTCTGCACCACATAGGGGATATCGGTCACGCCCCAGGCCCAGCGGCGCGCCTGGGTGTATTGCACGATCATCGACCGCCAATAGGTGCGCGCCCGGACCGCGTCACCGTAGATCGGGATGAAGAGCGGCACGGCGCGGAATCGATCGCCGTAGCGGAAGTAGCTCTTCCAGAAGAAGCGGCTGTCCTCGGGGATCGCGTCGGTCGCCCAGTAGCCGACCTCGTGGACCATGCTCAGCGTCGTGGAGTAGCTCGAGAACGACACGAGCTTCTCGGGCAGGACGCTTCGCCACAGCTGGAGCTGGGTGAGCACGGCGGCAAACAGGCGGAGGAGGATCGGCGCCTCCCAGATGTTGTTGTGGAAGTACGGGATCGGCTGGTAGAGCTGCGTCTCCCGGTTCGGGTCGCTCAGGTGGGCATGTGCCAGGTACGCAAAGTACTGCGGATGCACGCGGAAGTCGGCGTCAAGGTCGGTAATCAGGATCCGCGACGGATCCATGCCACGCTCGCGAACCAGGAGCCGATAGAGGTATCGGCCACCCCAGGCCATGGCGCTGCTCTTTCCGATGACGATCCCCGGTTCGAGCGGGTCGAGGATGTGGATGAATTCGGCGAAGGCACCGCCGAATTCATCACGAAGTGCCGCGACGTTGGCAATCCCGTGCTCGTCGGTCTCCCGAGTGATGATCGCGCAGATCTTGCGGTCCTGCGGCCAATCGGCCTCCGCGAGGGCACGGACCGTCTCACGAAGCTTGTCGAGCGGTTCGGTGTATGTCGGGATGAGCGCGAGCTGGGTGTAGTTCGTCCAGTCTCCCGGCTCGACGCCTGCCTTCTGCAGCCGATCGAGTTCCGCGAGCTCGTTCCTGATCGCGCGTTGCCGCCGCGAACCCGAAGGACCTGCGGCGGCGAGCGCCGTGAACCCCAACGACTGCACTGAGCTGCCGGCCCGTAGCATCTCGAGCTCCTTCATGAGCTCGCTACGGCGCGTGCGTGGGTCGGCCAGGCCGCGCACCCGCGGCATCCACGCGGTGGCGAGGACGCGGCGCACCCGGCTGTAGCCGATCACCACGGTCACCGCGAACCAGAGCGATCGGCACAGCATGTAGAAATCGAAGCTCAGGACGAAGTAGGCGACCAGCCACGGATAGCTGAAGCTGAGCCAGATCGGGCCCAGGATGATCGCCCAGCTGATGAGTCCAGGGACCATCTCCAGCAGGCGCTGGAGCCAGTGGTACCGGTCCGCCTGCGGTGCCTCTGACACTACGCCTCCTCCGGAGGGGCGGCGACCGCCCGGCCGGACAGTCGGGGCGCGATCCGGCTCAGTAGATCGGGGTCAGCCAGGAGCGGTAGGCATCGAGCCTTCCCCGCACCGCGTCGAAATAGGTTCGCGAGAGTCGAACCGTCAGCGGGCCGGGCCTGCCCTTGCCAACCGGGCGTCGGTCGATCTCCACCACCGGCGACACCTGCGCGCCGGTCCCACACAGGAAGACCTCGTCGGCCTGGTAGAGCTCCGTGCGATCGATCGAGCGCTGGATGACGGGGATCCCCAGGTCCGCGGCGACACCGATGAGGCGAAGACGGGTGATCCCTTCAAGAATATTGTCCGTGACGGACGGCGTGATCAGTGTCCCGTCTCGGACGATGAACAGGTTCTCGGCACTGCCCTCGCTCACATGGCCGTCCTGGGTGAGCACGATCGCCTCGTCAAAGCCGTTCATCTGCGCTTCGGTCTTGGCGAGCGCCGAATTCACGTAGGCACCGGTCACCTTGCCGCGGGCCGGAATGGCGTTGTCATCGGTACGGCGCCAGCTGCTGACCTGGGCGCGCACCCCGGTATCGGTATCGATGTACTTGCCAAACGGGATTGCGAAGATCGTGAAGTCAGCGTCGAGATTGTGCAGTCGGACGCCGATCAGCTCGCTCGACTTGTAGATGAGCGGACGGACATAGACGTCCTCCTGGAGCCCGTCCCGCCGCAAGAGCTCGACCGTCGTCTCCGCCATCTCGATGGCCGAGTACGGCACCTCCATGAACAGCAGACGGCCCGATTGGATGATGCGCTGGTAGTGCGCTTCGAGATCGATGGCGTACAGCTGTTTCTGGTCGGAGTTCCAGTAGGCACGGATTCCTTCGAACACCGCGGTGCCGTAGTTCAATGCATGGGTCATCACCGACACGTTGGCGTCCCGTAGCGGAACGAAGCCGCCGCGGAAGAATGCCCAGAGGTCGGTGGTGCGGTCCGTGCTCGTGCCCGAGGTAGGGGTCGCTTGCTTCAACAAGGTGCTCTCCTCGTCGGCCGGGCCCCGCTTCTCGGCGGCGCCAGCTTGCGGCCGGTTCAGTATAGCCATCGACCCCACGGGGGCGCCGTTCGCCGGAAACCTTGCGGATTCCGTGGCCATCACGGGCCGATTGGCGCCGGGACGGGCAGGAGTAGCGCGGCCAGGACGTACGCGACGTAGATCGGGCCGCCGATCAAGAGCGACCAGGCGCTCAGCCGGCCGCGGCGAAGCATAGTCCCAAAGATCAGGAGCACGGCCACGAAGGCCGCCCCGGCTGAAGCGAACGAGAGGGCGCTCTGAGCGCTGAAGGCCCATTCCGTGAAGAGGAGGCCCAGCACAGTCGGGATGCAGCTCTGAAAGACCATGGCGCCCGTGATATTGCCCATCGCCAGCGTGTCCTTCCCGGAGCGCACCCAGATGACGCTGTTGAACTTCTCGGGAAGCTCCGTCGCGATCGGCGCGATGACCAGCGCCAGAATCCGTGGATCGGTGCCGAGCAGCCCCGAGAGGTCTTCCACGGCGCCCACGAAGACGCGGGCCCCGACGACGATGCAGCCGAGGGCCAGCAGCACCTGGGCCACGATCACGCGCAGGCGGGGCACGTGAACTGCCGGTCCCGGGTGACCAACCGGCAGGAAGTCGATGTCCACCATCGGCTCGTGGGCCAAGCCGGGCAGCCGCGTGAGGTGCAGCCGGTTGAGATCCGATGGATCGGCCTCGCCGGCCTCATCGGCGAAGTGGGCGCGGACGTAGACCGCGTACGTGACGAGGAGGAGGGCAGCGATCGCCCACTTCACACCACTGATCGCGGGCGGCAGGAAGGCTGTCGCGATGGCGATCGCATAGGCCACCACGAAGAACACGACGTCGCGGCCGAGAATCGTGACGTTGACGGTCATATCGGTCGCACGGCGACCGCGTCGTGCAACGATCAGCACCGCAATGCCGGTCACGAACATCGCGAGCGTGGCGAGCATGAACGGCGCGCCGAGGATCGCGCCAACGCCCACTTCGGCCGAGTGGGGTGCCCCGCCGCCAGTCACCAGCGGCCCAAGGATGGCGATTACCGGAATCAGTGTCTCGGGCATCGCGGTCGCGACCGCTGCGAGCACGCTCCCGACGGCACCCTCCGCGAGGTTCAGCCGATGGCCGAACCATTCGATCCCGTTGGTGAAGAGCTCGGCCCCGGCGAGAATCAGGGCGAGCGAGCCGGCGAGCAGGAGAAGATCCACGGGGGGCGAACCTAGCGCGAAGCTGATGGAGCCGGCGTCGAATCCGGCCTCGAGTCTGGCGCCGGATCGATCGACCCTGTCAGTGGCGAATGGTCGGGGTCATTTCCGGCCACGCCGACAGGTCAGGGCCGAACGTGCTGTGGGGCGTATGGCAGCAGCGCCACCTGTCTCGCGCGCTTGAGGGCGGTAGTCAACATCCGCTGGTGCCGAGCGCAGGTTCCGGTCTTGCGCCGCGGCTCAATCTTGGCCCGCTCGGAGAGGTATCGTCGGAGCCGGTTGACCTCCTTGTAGTCGATGCTCTCCGCCTTGTCGACGCAGAAGTTGCAGACCTTACGGCGGCGTCGGTCCCGGTAATAGTCGGCCGTCTCGCGACGGGATCGTGGGCTTGCCATGCTGATTTCAGTCCTCTTCTCAGAACGGGATGTCGTCGACGTCCACGAACGGCTCTTCGCCTGACGCCGGACGGGCGGCAGCCGCGGCGCCGGCGGGACGCGCAGAAGATGCATTCGATTCGCCACCGCCCTCGGCCGGTACGAAGGCGCCCTCGCCGGGCTCACGGCGCTCGAGCGACTGCACACGAGCGAAGCGAATCTCGAGCGATGTGCGCTTCTGGCCATCCTTGCCCTCCCACTCACGCGCGCGCAGCTGACCCTCGGCGAACACCTTGTGGCCCTTGCGGAGGCGCTCGGCGGCGCGCTCGGCGGCCTGTTCCCAGAGTTCCACGCGGAACCACTGGGTCTCCTCCTGCCACTCGCCGTCAGGGCCGCGCGAGCGGTCATTGACAGCCACGCGCAGTTCGGCCACGGCCTTCCCGCCGGGCGTGTA
>JALYLE010000228.1 GCA_030774375.1 Chloroflexota bacterium
GTACGCGGCGGCAAGGGCGCACAGTCCTCGCTCGAGACCCTGCCCGTCCCAGAGCAGTACCGGTGGTCGCCACCACAAGGCCCGGGCCCTTCCACCAACGTCGCCCAAGCGTACGCGCGGTTCGCCCGGGACTATCGCGACGGAACGCAGTTCTGCCCCACCTTCGAAGACGCGGTCACGCGCCATCGCATGTTGAACGCGATCGAGACGGCCGCCGCGACCGGTCAGCGTCAAACGCTCGGCTGAGCCTGCCCGAACGCTACGAGGGGCAACCCGAAGGTTGACTGAGTCTGACTAGTCGAGGTCATGATGCTCCCGTTGGTCGACCCAGATCAGCAGCCGGGCGATGTAATCGCTCATCTGCTGCTGCTCTTCGGGTCCCAGGACGGCGCCCAGGACACTGGCTACCTCGGCCTCGTAGGACTTGACCGCGGCGGTCAGTCTGCGCTTGCCGGCTGAGGTGAGCACCACACGCGAGGCGCGGCGGTCGTCGGGGTCTGGCTCCCGCGCGATCAGCCCGGCTCGCTGGATCCGATCGATGAGCTTGCTGGTCCCCCCCACGGTGACCCGCAACTCCCGAGCCAGATCACCGACGCGCATGCTGGCGCCCGGCGCGCGAGAGACGAACAGCATCCCTTCAAAGAACGCCAGCGGCAGTTCGTGGGACCGCCGTAAGCGCGCGTCGACGCGGTCCCACAGCGCGATCTCCAGGCGGATCAAGTCGCTGGCCCACGCCACGCCGTCGACGATGCCGGCCCGAGCCGGCGGCGGCGGCTGGCTTCTGCGGTGAGCGGCCACGCCGCAACCATACCAATCCATTCCGCGGAATCTAGTTCCGCGGAGCGAGACACGAGCGTGGGTCCTCCTTCCATGAAGCTTGACGCACACACGTTCCGCGGATGATAATTCCGCGGAATACATTTCTTGCGAACCTACGACCGAGGAAGAAGGATCATGAAGACCTATCTGGCGTTGGCGATCGCTTGCCTCTCGCTGCAAATCGTTCCGGCCGCGGAGGCTCACTCGTCACAGCGGCACCGATCGTCTCATTCACATTGCTGGGCACCCGGTTCCATCCGGACACCTGATTAGACCTGTGGAGGTCGATGATGTCGGGAGTCATGGAGGGTCGGATGGCAGGCCAAGGCGACGGGGCGGAGCGGTCGCGCTCCGGCGCACCGGACGGTCGCCCGGAGGGCGGCCGGGAGGTGCGCTGGAGCGTGCGGCGCAAGGAGGAGGTGGTCCTGCGGCTGATGCGCGGCGAGGGGCTGGATGCGCTGGCGCGCGAGACCGGGCAGGCGGCGGGCACGATCTCGTCGTGGCGCGAGCAGTTCCTGGCGGCTGGCCGTGAGGGCCTGAAGAGCCGGCCGCGGCCGGTCGAGGACCGCCAGCTCGCCGACGCGCAGCGCAAGATCGGCGAGCTGGCGCTGGACAACGACATTCTGCGCGGCCTGCTCGAGGAGATGGGTCGCCACCCTCGGTCGCCGAGGCGCTGAACGTCGCAGGACGGCTGGAGGCTCCGCTGGCGCGCGTGTGTCGCGTCGCCGGGGTCTCCAGGTCGGCAGCGTGCGAGCAGCGCCGCCGACGCAGCATCTCGGAGCCGAGTGCTCCCCGTGCGCGCCGGCGCCCCGGGCCCGTCGGCGCGATGCCCGACCACGAGCTGCTGGCGGCGATCCGGCGCGAGATCGCCGAGTCGCCGTTCGTCGGTGAGGGCCACAAGAAGATCTGCGCCCGGCTGCGGCTGCGTGGCATCTGCACGAGCCGCAAGCGCGTCCTGCGCCTGATGCGCGAGGCTGGGCTGCTCGCGCCGACGCCGCAGGTCCGCAAGCGCTCCAAGCGCCTGCACACCGGCCGCATCACCACCGACACGCCCGACGAGCTGTGGGCGACCGATCCGACCGAGGCCTGGACCCGCCAGGACGGCCGCTGCGCGGTCTTCGCGATCGTCGACCATTGCACCGGCGAAGCCTGGGTCGACGCCGCCCCACGGATGGACCGCTGGGCCGCCGCCGACCTCCTTCGCGAGGCGATCACCGACCGCTTCGGCTCCGTCGAGGCCGGCGCCGCCGCCGGCCTCAAGCTCCGCCACGACGGCGGCAGCTGCTTCCGCTCGGCCCACTACCAGGCCGAGATCGACCACCTCGGCATCGACCGCTCGCCGGCCTTCCACTACGAGCCCGAGACCAACGGCGTCGTCGAGAAGTTCATCCAGACGCTCAAGGAGCAGGTCCTGTGGATCGAGCGCTTCGACACGCTCGACCAGCTGCGCACCCGCATCCGCCAGTTCGCCCACGACTACAACGAACGCTGGCTCCTCGAGCGCCACGGCTACCGCACCCCACGCCAAGCGCGCGACGCGCTCCGTCAGACCGCCATGACATGATCGCCGCGTTCACCAACCAAGTGTCCGGTGAACCGGGGGCGGCGCACGATGATGCAAACTCCGGACGGCAACGGACGACTCGAGCTGGTGAAGTTCACTCGCCGTCAAACCAGGGCGACAACCGGCGCGCGCCGGCCAACACCCTGGGTATCCGCCACATCGCATTCGCCGTCGAGGACATCGACGCCGTCGTTGCCGGCCTGCGAGCCCACGGCGCAGAACTCGTCGGCGAGCTCGAGCGCTACGAGGACAGCTACCGGCTCTGCTACGTCCGCTGCCCGGAGGCAATCATCATCGAGCTAGCGGAGCAGATCGGCTGAGGGCTCCGGCCGGCCGCCAACCGCCTCGCCAGGCGTCAGTGGTCGTCCCGGGGCAAGGATCCTCTACGCCTCCGCCGGACCGCTTGCCAGCTCCGTCACCGCCAATCGGCGGCGCCCCCGCGCCGACCAGCGGCGCGCTCGTGATCCTG
>JALYLE010000229.1 GCA_030774375.1 Chloroflexota bacterium
TGGATGCGCAACGTGACGTCGTTGATGGCAACCACCGGCCGCCGCTTCCGACCGACCATGAAACGCTTGGTCACATGCTCGACGAGGAGCGCGGGGACCGTTCCGCCATCGATCGGACGCAAACGAGCCCGCGCAGCCCCGGCGACTCGAGCGCCTTGCACTCGATCGGTCTTCATCTGTTCGAGCACCCCGGTCATGGCTGCTCCTTCGTTCCTTGCGCCAGAGCCTTCGCTGCCTGGCGTCCGTGGTGGATGTGGTTCGTGGTCGGTAGACGCTGCCCGGGACGGAACGAGCCGCGGTCCTGGCGAGGGTCCGCGGCTCGGCGCTCTTTGGTGAGTGCCAGGTGCCCGTTTGGGCATCAAAAAACCGTGAACCCGACCTGGTCCACGGCTCGTGGCTGCGTCTGTGGCGGCGGTGCCGCCCGTTCGTCAGCTCGACGTGGACACAGATCTCCCGTCGAAGGTGCCACTGTTAGGCGACCTTCGGCGCGCGGTGATGGCGCTGCAAAGGAGATGCATAGCCGTTTCGCTCGCTCCTGTGATGTGGTGATGGCCGGCGGCCGGACGCGCACATGCGACGCCCAGGCGCGGCAGTCTACGGCCGGGGGCAGCACGGTGTCAAGAAAGTCGGTGGGTGCGATTTCGGTGCGTGCGAGAATGGCCACCGATGCGCCTCAACCGCGGCCTACTCTTCTGGGGCCTCGCTCTCATCACCACCGGGGCGGTCGCGCTCACCGTCCATGGAAACGCGGGCAGCTTCAGCCTCAACCCAGAGGACGGATGCACGTGAACGGTCGTCGACTCTTCCGTTCTAGGAGCGAACGCGTCCTCGGCGGGGTAGCCGGCGGCGTCGCCGAATACCTCGACCTCGATCCGGCCCTGGTGCGCGTCGCCTGGGCGATCCTGATCCTGGCCACCGGTGGGGCCTTCCTGGTGCTCTACGTCATCATGTGGATCGTCGTCCCGGAGGCACCGCCGGGTACTGAGTCGGGACGGACGTGGGCGCCGGGTGGTGCCCCCGTGAGCGCGACCGATGCACCAGACGCGACCGATGCGCCCGGCGCGAACGAGGCCGGTGCACCGCCAGCCGACCCAGGGGCTGCACAGGCAAGCTCCATCGCCCAGGACTGGCGGGCGCGGCGCGGGGAACGGCGCGGCGGCTCAGGTGGCGGAGCGCTCGTCTTCGGCTCGCTCCTGATCCTCGTCGGGGCGTGGCTCCTCGCGCGGAACTACTTCCCGCTGCTCGACGCGGACCGCATCTGGCCGATTGCCGTCATCCTCCTGGGAGTCCTGCTCCTGGTCGGCGCCCTGCGGCCACGATCCTGACCCAGCGACCGCGGGGCGCAGGCTGGCCACCAAGCCCCGGCCGAAGAGTGCGAACGCGGCAGCCATCAGGCTGACCGCTACGCCAGCCGCCAGTTTGACCGTGTCCGTGCTTACCAACGGCCCGCGGACCCCTGGGGGCGGGCTCGGGAACTGGAACGCGTAATTCCAGGGCGGCAGCGAGCGGGCCGCGTTCATATAGAAGTCCGGCATCGGCCAGGCTGATCCGAGCGGCCAGATCAGCACACCGACCACCGCGGCAGCCGCAAGGAAGGCGATCCCCAGGGACTGATAGAGGCGGTTGCGTAGCGCCTCATCGATGACGTAGGCAACCGCGACCATCGCGAAGATCACCGCGGTCAGGTAGTGGTACTCGAAGGTCGCCCGCTCGATGCGCGTCCAGGGCAAGAACTGGAAGCCGAAGGCAACGACCAGGAGCGCCAGCGCTGCGGAGCGGCGCCGCCAGGCGAGGAAACCACAGGCAACGATCGCTGGCACGCCGGCCCAGAACAGGATGGGATTGCCGCCGTTGTAGATGGCAGCGATCTGCCGGTCGTCGTAGCTCGAGCCGAAGAACCAGACGGTCTTGAGGTCGAGTGGCCAGCTCCACCACGGCGATGACGCAGGGTGGCCCGCGGTGAGGCCAAAGTGGTAGCCGAACATCTGGGCCTGCATCTCGTCGAGCGACCAGCCGTAGCCCGGCCCGTGGTCCGGGAGCGCCACGGTGTGCCCAAGCTGGAGGTACGGGATGTAGACCACGAAATACACCAGGAGCGGCAACACGAGCAGGCAGGCGGCGACCCATGGCCAACCGAAGCCAGCCATCTCGCCAGGTTGGAACCAGCGGCGGTCGCTGGCCGGATCGCGGAATGATGCGACGCCACGCCACGCGATCAGCAGCGCTGCCACGCCGAGCATGATCCAGGCGGGCCAGCCCGCCTGTGTGCCGCGCGCGAGGAAGCCAAACCCCAGCTCCACGATGTTCTGTGGCGTGCGTCCCGCGACCTGGTTGTACGCGATCGCGAAGGCGAGCCCAACCCCGCCGAAGACGACGCCGATGGCAGGCAGCGCCATCAGGTCGCCGGGTGCGAGGCGAATCGGGCGGGCGTAGACGAGCAGGAGCGCGACCGCCATGCCGACGACCATCACAGCGGCGAACGGCCACGGGGCGCCGATTCCGGCGACGATGGCAAGGAAGGCGACGCCGGCGACAAGCAGGAAGCGCCCGAGCGCCGACCGACCAAGGACCAGCACCCAGAGGCCGACGATCGCGTAGAGCCCGACCCACTTGGTGGCCGCGGCCAGACCGATGACGATGCCAACCAGGGGCAGCACCCACCAGGCGCTCCGCGCCCATCGGCCAGACCAGACCTGCCAGAAGAGCAGGTAGGCGGCAACGATGAAGGCAGCCACGTAGATGTCGTTCATGGCGATCCGGCTCATCACGTAGCTCATGGCGTCGAGCGCCACGAATGACGCAGCCAGGATCGCGACGCCGCGCCGCCGAAACATCGTGGCGGCCAGCAGATAGATCAAGCCCACCAGCCCAGCGCCAAAGACGATCCCCATGAAACGCCACGCAAACGCGTTGCTCCCAGCGTCGATCTGCACCAGGCTGCCGCCCTGACCGGACGTGGTCACCAGCAGGCGGGCATCGTCGTCGCCCTGCGCGTGGTCCGAAGCGTCGATCACCATGGCCGTCGCGGCGGCCGGCAGGGACGTGGCGTCGAAGGTGGCAAATCCGGATCGGTTGTCGCCGAGCGGGTTGATGGTCCACACCTGCGCCGAGCCGCCCGTGGCCGTCCCCGAGACGTAGACGATGTCCGCCACCGGTTGCCAGGCGAGCGCCGACGGCCGGCCAGGCAGCGGAACGGTGGCGATCTCGCTGAGCGCCGGGGCATCCAGGACAGCCATCCCGCCGTCGGTCGGTCCGTGCTCTATCGACTGCGTCAGCGCGCCGACCGGAACCCACGCCTGCTGATCCTGCGCTTCACCGATGACGGCGATCGGTCCGATTGGCGCTGCCTGAAGGGTCACCTGCTGGCGCTGCTTCAGGGTCGTTGCGTCGAGTGACACGATCTCGCCGCTACCCGGAAGGGTGGCGAGAATCGCAGCCTTGTCGTTACCCTCCCCGCCGGTCGACGCCGCGTACGCGATCCCGCCCACCACGAGCGTGCTCGGCGCCAAGATGACGCCGGTCGTCCCCTCGGCGACCGCGAGCCCGTCGGATCCGCGCATGGCGACGATCGCACCGTCGGCGGGTGCCAGGATCTGAACGACCGAGGCGAGGCCGGTCTTGACGGTCGCGACCTTGGGCGGCGAGGCGCGCGCGCCGTGAGCGCCCAGGAAGGCGTTGAGGTCGTAGGCCGCCACCGACCCGCCGCTGGTCACGCCCACCAGGAGTCGTTGATTTGCCTCCTGGTAGGCCAATGCGGCAACGGGGCCGTCAGCCGCCCAGCGCGCCACCACCTCGCCGGACAGCGCGTCGCGGGCCACGATCTGGCTCCCGGCGGCTGAGAAGCTGATCGACTGTGTGAAGCCGAGCGAGGCGCGCCGAGGCGCGACCGCCAGCGCCGACGACGGGGCATCGAGCGGCGTGCTGCCGACGATCTTGTTCGGGTCGGCGATCTCGATCCCCGCGGCGATGAGGTATTTGGCGAGCATCGGGTGGGTCCACTCATAGACATCTCGGGTCCAGCCGTGCTCCCAGTCGGCCAACCATTCCGTTGCCGAACGAGCGTGATAGACCTCGTCGAAGTTGCTGTTCGTCCGCGGAACATCGAGGCGCCAGAGGCGGAAGAGGAAGGCGAAGACGACGAAACCGATGACGAGCGCCAGGTCGAGCCGATCGAGTGGGCGCCGCGGCTCGCGATAGAGCGGATCCTCGGGCGCCTGTCGCAGCCAGGTACGCCAGCCCGTCGGAGGGAGCCCCGGCGCGGAGGCCACGATCTCCGGCGCGGGATGGGCCAGCGGCAGCGGAGCCTCGCTGGGGAAGGCCGCGGTCGCCGGATCCACTGCGCCGTCCACCTCGCCCAATACGCCCCACGGCGACGCTTGGGCCGAGCCGATCGACGCGCTCGCCGGGAGCACGGCGGCGGGCGTGCGAATCAGGCCTGCGTCGGCCTCTCGCGCGCCTGCGCTTGCCAGCCTCACCGCCTCCACGACGAGCCAGCCAAGCAGGCCCACGATCAGCGCCGAGAGGAGATAGATGCCCATCGGCGACAGGATTGTGGCGTTCAGGACCGGATCGCGAATCATGGCGACGCCGCCGACGCCCGGGTTGAGGACCGTCCCCTGGTAGAACGACCAGTCCGCGGTGTAGATGCCGTACACGTTGGCAAAGAAGCAGAGCGAGATCAGCCCGTAGGCAACCGCCCAACGG
>JALYLE010000230.1 GCA_030774375.1 Chloroflexota bacterium
ACCCGCTCGTGCTCGGCCTGCTGACGGGCATCTGGATCTTCGTCTGGATCGGGATCACACGCTTCCTGGAGGGGGCGACGGCGGGAGCAAGCATCCCCTCGGTCCTCGGCTACATCGCGCTGGGAACCAAGGACGACCAGCTGATCCGGGGCCGGGCGGTCGCACGCTTCGAAGCCGCCACGCTCGCCGGGCTGGGGATCGGTTTGGCGGCCGCGGGCGAGCTGTACGAATTGATGGGACCGAGTGCCTTCTTCCTCAACGCGCTCATCTATGGAGTCGCCTACGCTATCTTCCGCTGGGCCGTCGCCGAGATCCCCACCTCGCGCCAGCATGAGGCCGTTCCGGATCCAGCCTCCGGGCCTCACCACTTCAGCTGGCGTCGGTACCGCGAAGCGCTCGTCGGGTCGCACGTCCTCCTGCTGGCCCCTACCTGGATCGCATTGAACGCCGTGGTCGGCTCGTGGACGAGCGTTTCGCTCTTCCAGCTGGTGAGCAAGCCGGATCCGCGCTTCGCCGACCAGGTGATGAACGGCGGTCTTTCAGGGTCCGAGGTGAGCATCGGTGTCAGCGTGGGCCTGCTCGTGTTCTTTGGCGGGCTCCTGTACTGGGGCAACCGCTTCAAGCGAATGCGCCGGACCACCATCATCGGCTTCGGCATCGCCGGTGGGATCGTCATGATGGCCGCGGTCTTTGGCCTCAACCACTCGCAGGGGTGGGGCATTGGGTTGGTCGCCCCTGCGGTCGTCGTGCTGCTGGTGGGACTCTTCGTGCTTGCCGGCGCCACGCCAGCCGCGCTCGGCCTGCTCGCCGACATGACCGAGACGCATCCAGACGACCGTGGGGCGGTGATGGGCCTCTACTCGGTCTTCCTGGGAGTGGGGCAGATCATCGGCGCGCTCCTGGGCGGCGCGGCCGCGCAGTGGCGCGGCATCGATGGGCTCCTCGGCGCGAGCCTGTTGCTGCTGCTGATCGCCATCCTCCCGCTCAACCGCCTGCGGGGTAGCGAGCACCTGGTCGGGACCGTGGCCGATCCGACCCGCAAGCGCAAGAGCGCGCCCGATCAAACGGCGAAGTCCGGAGCCTGAAAGCCGCATCGAGCCTGCGCCGAGCCTGCGCCGACCCCAGCGGCCGAGCCGGTAGAATCAGCGCCCTCATGCGCCTCTCCCGGCTCTTCTTCAGCACCCTGCGCGACGACCCCGCCGACGCCGAGATGGCATCGCATCGGCTGCTCGTGCGCGCGGGATACGTGCGACAGCTGGGCGCCGGGATCTACTCGCTGCTGCCGCTGGGCTGGAGCGTCACCAGGCGCGTCGAGCAAGTCATTCGCGAGGAGATCAACGGGATTGGCGGCCAGGAGATGGAGATGCCGGTCGTCCATCCCGCCGACCTCTGGCGCGAGAGTGGCCGCTACCAGAAGATCGGGCCGGAGCTTGTGCGCTTCAAGGATCGCGCGGGTCGCGACATGGTGCTGGCCATGACCCATGAGGAGGTCGTCGCAGACCTGCTGCGCGACATCGTGAGCAGCTACCGCCAGCTGCCTCTGATCGTCTACCACCTCCAGACGAAGTTCCGGGACGAGCCGCGCAGCCGAGGTGGGCTGATCCGGGTCCGCGAATTCGTCATGAAGGACAGCTACAGCTGCGACCGAGATGCGGCTGGACTCGACCACTCCTACCAGCTCCATCACGAGGCGTACTCGCGGATCTTCGAGCGCCTGGGGCTGGACACCGTGGTCGTGGGTGCCGACGTCGGGATCATGGGAGGCAGCCTGGCCCATGAATTCATGGTCCTCAACCCGCATGGCGAAGACACACTGGTCCTCTGCCCCCGGGGCGATTACGCCGCCAACCAGCAGATCGCCATGACCCGCAAGCCCGAGCCACCAGCGGATGACCCGTTGCCGATCGAGGAGGTCGCGACCCCGGGCACCGCCACCATCGCCGAGCTGGCCAGCTTCCTGGGGATCGGCGCGGATCGAACGGCGAAGGCCGCCTTCTTCGTCACAGGCGATGGACGCCTGGTGACCGCCATCGTGCGCGGTGATTTCGACGTCAACGAGACGAAGTTGACGAACGCGTTGAAGGCGTTCAGCGGGATGCGCCCCGCGCAGGCCGAAGAGATCCGTGCCGCGGCCATGGAACCGGGGTATGGCTCGCCGATCGGCGCGCACGACACGGTCGTGGTCGTCGACGAGCTCGTGGCCCGCTCGCCGAATCTCGTCGCAGGCGCGAACCGCGAGGGATTCCACCTACGCAACGTCAACGTTGGTCGCGACTTCGCGCCCGACGTCGTGGTCGACATCGTCAACGCCCGCGAGGGTGATCCGTGCCCGGTATGCGGCGATCCGGTGGCGCTGCAGAACGGCATTGAGGTGGGAAACATCTTCAAGCTGGGAACCGACTTCTCGGTACCCATGGGAGCGACCTACCTTGGCGAGGACGGCGAGCGTCGCCCGATCGTCATGGGCAGCTACGGGATCGGGGTGGGACGCAACGTGGCCTGCATCGTCGAGGCACACCACGATGACAAGGGGATCGCCTGGCCGGAATCAGTCGCTCCGTATCCCGCGCATCTGGTGACCGTTTCAGCCGGCAAGGACGCGCGGGTCGCCGAGGAGGCAGAGGGGCTTTGCGCGCGACTCGCCGAGGCGGGTGTCGAGATCCTGTACGACGATCGGGACGAGTCTCCTGGGGTCAAGTTCACCGATGCCGAGCTCATGGGGATGCCTCGTATCCTCACGATCTCGCCGCGCTCTCTGGCCGCCGGTGGTGTCGAGGTCACGATCCGGGCGAGCGGCGAGCGATCGGTGCGTCCCATCGCAGAAGTCGAGGCCGAGCTCGCCGCCGCGGCCTCGCGCTGAAGACGTGTGGGGGAGCTCGGTGTCTGCTGAATCGGGCTCGACCCCACTCACACGCGAGCGGCTTGTGCGTTGGTCGCCGCGGCTGCTTCGCACCCTCGCCGAGGTTTTCACAACCCTCGCCCCAATGTCGGATGAAGAGGCCCGGCGCCGCGCGCACCTTGCGGCCGAGACGCTGAGCGCGGTCGCCGACCCGGACGAACTGCGCCTGCTGAAGCTTGCGATTGGATCACTGCAATGGTGGCCAGCGAACCTGATCACGGCTGGGAGCTGGGCACGCTTCCACCGGCTCGATCAAAGCGGGAGGGAGGCGATCCTCCTGCGCTGGGCAGACCATCCGGTGGCTCGCCTGCGGACGGCCTATCAGGCCATAAAACGCATTGGCCTGTTCCTGGCCTACGCGGACCCCGGCGAGGATGGGAGTGGCAATCCGACGTGGCCGCGCATCGGGTACGCGCCACCTGATCCGGTCGCCACGCCACCACCATCGATCGAGCCGCTCGAGGTGGATCGCATGGGCGATGAGCTCCTCGAGCTCGAGGCGGATGTCGTGGTCGTCGGTTCCGGGGCCGGTGGTGGGGTGGCCGCGGCGCGACTGGCTGAGGCAGGCCGTTCGGTCCTGGTGATCGAGTCCGGGCCCTACCTCCGTGAATCGGCGATGCCGATCCACGAGGCGACTGCCTTTGAGCGGCTCTACCTCGATCGCGGGACGAGCGCCACGACGGATCTGGCCGTCACCATCCTGGCGGGCGCCGGTCTCGGTGGAGGTACAACGATCAACTGGACGACCTCCTTTGCACCACCAGATTGGCTCCGTGACGAATGGGCCGATGGGCATGGCCTGGAGGGATTCGACACGGCCCAGACCGAGGCCGACATCGGTCGCCTGCGCATGGAGCTCGACCTGCGCTACGCCACCGTCATGCCGCCCAAGGACCGAGCGATCCTGACCGGAGCCCGGGCGCTCGGCTGGGAGGGTGCCGCCACCGAGCGCGATGCCGGACCCTGCACCGATTGTGGCGCCTGCGGCTTTGGCTGCCGCCGTGGCGCCAAGCGATCCGGCCTGCAGGCACATCTGCGGACCGCGGCGGAGCGCGGAGCGCGATTCCTGGTCGATGCGCCCGTGGACCGGGTCTATCGGGACGAAACCGGCCGCGCCACCGCGATCTTCGGCGACCTGGTAGCGCCCGACGGAGGCCGGCGGCCGTACCGGGTTCGGGCAGCTCAGATCGTGGTCGCCGCTGGAGCGCTGCGAACCCCGTTGATTCTCCACGCGTCCGGGATCACCCACCCGCAGGTGGGCCAGAACCTCCATCTCCATCCGACCGTGGTGGTGGGTGCCGAGACGAGCGACGACGTAGAGATGTGGCTCGGCCCGACACAGGCCGCCCGCTCCCTCGAGTTCTGGCGCCCCGGGCCGGCTGACGAGGACGGTGTCGGACCGGAGCACAACGGATTCATCATCGAGTCGGCGCCGCTGCACCCCGGCTTCGTCGCTTCGTCGCTGCCGTGGGAGGGCAGCGAGGCAGGGAGCGCGCTCATGGAGCGTTCGCGTCGCCTCGTGCCGCTGCTGGCGATCCTGAGGGATCGGGGCAGTGGCAGCGTCCAGTGGACCCGGCATCGTCGGGCGCGCATCGACTATGACCTTTCACCCACGGACGTCACGTCGGCGCAACGCGCCATGGTCGAGCTGGCGCGCCTTGGCCGCGCGGCAGGCGCGGAAGAGCTCCTGGCCGTGCGCCATCCGTCGTTGCGCTGGCGAGCGAGCGATCCCGGTAGCTGGGAGGGCTTCCTGGCGACGCTTGCAACGACCGACGCGCGACCGAACCGCCTCTCGCTCTTCTCGGCCCACCAGATGGGAACGGCAAGCGCCGGCGCCGAGGTGGCGGACCATCCGTGCGATCCCCATGGCCGCGTCCGCGGGGACGGCGTGGGTCACCCCGTCCCCGGGCTCTACGTGGCGGACAGCTCGCTCTTTCCGACGCCGTCGGGTGTAGACCCGATGCTGACGGTCATGTGCCTGGCCGAACGGACCGCCCGGGCCGTCCTCGCCGACGCGTAGCGGCCAACGGCCGCCATCCGCCATCCGCCATCCGCCAGCCGCCAGCCGCCAGCCGGCGCCTGCGAGACAACGCCACATCGGTGCCATCGGTCTAGCGCAGCTGAGGGAGGACGTCGGCTCCGAGCCGCTCCAGCTTGGTCGTGTCGTCCACCCCGCGCACGCTGAAGATGATGTGCTGTGCCCCAGCCTCGCCGAGCGCCCCGAATCGGTCGACCGTCTCCGCCGGCTCCTCGCGATCGACGTCGACGCCCTGCAGGGTGCTCCGCTCGATCTCGTCGTACGGACGGCCGAGGCGCTCGCAGTGCTCGCGCAGCACGGCAAACTTGTGACGCAGCCGCGCCGGATCGCCGAACTGGTTCGTCGCGTCCGCGTATTGCGCCACCAGACGAAGGGTCTTCTGCTCGCCGCCGCCCCCGATCATGATCGGCACCCGGGGACGCGAGATCGCCTGCGGCGAGTTGAGCAGCCGGGTCGCGGTGAAGTGCTTCCCCTCGAATCGACCCTCGCTTCCGCGGCCTCCGCTCCACATCTCCTGCGCGATCTGAAGGGTCTCCTCGAGCATCTCGAATCGGTCGCGCAACGGCGGGAACGGAAAGCCGAGTCCGAGTGACTCCTCCTCGTTCCACGCCGCGCCGATGCCGAACCATGCGCGCCCACCGGAGAGCAGGTCGAGGGTGGTGTGGGCCTTGATCCAAAGGCCGGGGTACCTGTAGTGGATGCCGCCCACCATCAGGCCGATCCGAGCCCGTTTCGAGTGCGCCGCCATGAAGCCCAGGGCGGTCATCCCCTCGAGCATCGGTGCTTCGGGCGGTCCCCCGCCGCGGATCTGGAAGAAGTGGTCCATGACCCAGATCGAGTCGAATCCGACGTCGTCGGCGGTCCGGGTCACCTCTGCCAGCGTCGGACCGATGGCCGGGCCGCCCCCGGGCCATGTGAAGTTGTTGATTTGCAGGCCGAATTTCACCGACACGCTCCTCGAGCGACACGTGGGACTCGGGCAGCGTACGGGAATTCCCCTGCTCCCGCCGGTTCCAATCCCGCGCTGAAAATGCTTTCCCACGGAGCGAGAGGAATCAGCCGATCCGTGCCACCGCGGTGAACGTGATCGCGGCGCCGGTGACGAGCACCGCGAGCCCGGAAACCAGGGGGACGGCCGCTGCGGCACGACGAACGATCGGTCGCGAGCCGAGGCCTCCCTGTGGGGACAGAGCGCCTTGCATCCAGCTGGTGACGATCGCCAGGCCGCCGAGCACCAGGGCCATCCCGGCGCCGAATGCGAGGATCAGCGCCAGTCCGAAGACGAGGCGTCCCGTCGTGATGGCGACCAGCAGGACGATGAGCGCCGAGGCACTCGGCACCATGCCGCCCACCAGGCCCAGGGCGACCACGTTGCGCGGTCGAAGGGCCGCGGAAGCGACCTCGTGGGGGCGGCTATGACCGTGATCGTGACCGTGGCGGTGGCCATGGGGGTGCTCGCCGAGATTCGTGCCGCGGGCCTGTCGTGCGCGGCGGACGGCGCCCAGCGCTCGAACC
>JALYLE010000231.1 GCA_030774375.1 Chloroflexota bacterium
TGTCGGCGCTGAGCTCCATCTTTGGCTCGTCAGCGACCAGCCGCCAAACCTCGCGCGACTCGCCCTGCTCGACGACCTGCGCATCGGTCTGGAGGCGAATGCCCTTGACTCGGGGCCAGCGCAAGACCTCGCCGCGCAGCAACCACGGGCCTTCGACCTCCACTCCGGCCGGCCCGAAGAAGTACTCGATGAGGCCGATGTCTGTGGCGACGAGGATTCGCAGGCGCCCGTTTTCCGGGTTAAGCGTGACGTGCGCCGCGTATTCCGCAGCCTGGAGCTCGCCCAACTGGCGCTGGATGACCCCGCGGACCGATCCGAGACTGTCCCATTCGCCGATCTTCATGCTGCGAACAGGATACCGGGGCCGGCCGTAGCCGGCGCAGAACTTACAATCGGCGCATGGCGGTTGCGACTCGCTACGAGACGATCATCGGCATCGAGGTGCATGCCCAGCTGAAGACCGCCTCCAAGATGTTCTGCCCCTGCCCGACGGCACCGCCCGAGGGCGAGCCGGACGAACCGAACACACGCATCTGCCCCATCTGCCTGGGAATGCCGGGGACGCTGCCGGTGATCAACCGCTTGGCCGTCGAGCTCGTGATGCTCAGCGGCCTGGCGCTCGACTGTCACGTCGAGATCGATGCCGTACGCTTCGAGCGCAAGAACTATTTCTATCCCGACCTCCCGAAGGGCTATCAGATCAGCCAGTACGCCTTGCCGCTCTGCTCGAATGGCAGGCTCCAGGTGCCGGTCGGCGCGGAGGGCGCCGATGTGGCTATCGGGATCACCCGCGCCCACCTCGAGGAGGACACGGCCCGGCTGCAGCACGCCGGGCGCGGCTACTCTCTCGTTGATTTCAATCGGGCCGGCGTGCCGCTCATGGAGATCGTCACCGAGCCGGAGATTCGATCACCGGCGCAGGCGCGCGCGTACGGGGAGACGCTGCGCGACGTGCTGCGCTACATCGGTGCGTCGAACGCGGACATGGATGCCGGCTCGATGCGGATCGAGGGAAACGTCTCCGTCCGCCCGGAGGGGTCAGTCACCCTCGGGACGAAGGTGGAGGTGAAGAACCTGAACTCCTTCCGTTCCCTCGAACGTGCGATGGAGTTCGAGGTTGCTCGCCACGTGGAGGCCCTCGAGCGCGGGAAGCGTCTCGTCCAGGAGACGCGGGGTTGGATCGAGGATGGCGGCCGCACCGTCGCCCAGCGGTCGAAGGAGGAGGCGAACGACTATCGATACTTCCCGGAGCCGGACCTGCCACCGCTACGCCCCTCGCCTGCCTGGGTCGAGAAGCTGCGTGCTCGACTGCCGGAGCTGCCCGCCGCGCGACGAGCCCGATATGTGACCGAGCTTGGCCTCTCTGCATACGACGCCGGGGTGCTCACCGCCGACCACGCGCTGGCCGACTACTTCGACGGCGTCGTGCATGCCGGGATCTCCCCGAAGGTCGCCGCCAACTGGGTGAGCGGCGAATTCAGCCGCCTCTTGAACCGTCACGCGGCCGAGGGGTTACGGGCATCTGCGGTGGCTCTGAAGCCATCCGGGCTGGCGGAGCTGATCGCCGAGCAGGAGGCGGGTCGTGTCTCGGCGGCGAACGCCAAGGAGATCCTGGCTGAAGTCTTCGCCAGCGGTGAGCCGCCGCGCACCGTGATCGGGCAGCGTGGATTGGCGCAAGTGAGCGACGCGGGAGTCATCGGTGAAGCCGTGGCATGGGTCGTGCAGGAGCACGCGCCACAGGTTGCCGAGTATCGAGCGGGCAAACAGCAGATCTTCGGGTTCCTGGTTGGCCAGGTCATGAAGCGGACGAACGGGCGTGCCGACGCGAAGCTGGTCAACGCGGAGCTCCGCCGGCAACTCGACGAGGCGTAGGGGCAGAGGGCACCGACTAATGCGCATCGCTCAGGTATCGCCACTCTTTGAGAGCGTGCCGCCGCAGACGTACGGCGGTACCGAACGCGTCGTTTCCTTCCTGACAGAAGAGCTCGTGCGCCAGGGGCACGAGGTGACGCTCTTCGCGAGCGGCGACTCCCTGACCTCGGCCTACCTGGTCTCGCCCATCGACGAGGCGCTGCGGCTGGGCGACCCGACGATCGACCAGACGGTGCCCCAGGTTCTGCAGCTCGATCAGGTTGCCCGCGCCGCGCACGAATTCGACGTTATTCACTGGCATGTCGACACGATGCACCTCCCCCTCACGCGCAGAATCCCGACGGCCAACGTGACGACGTTCCACGGCCGGCTGGACGACCTCGACCGAGCGGCCCTCCTCCAGACCTTTGGCGACCACCCCGTCGTGTCCATCTCGGATGCGCAACGCCAGCCCGTACCGGGGTTGGGCTGGGTCGCAACGGTCTATCACGGACTGCCGGCCGACCTGTATCGACCGCAGGCAGGGGATGGCGGCTACCTCGCCTTCCTGGGGCGTATTTCGCCGGAGAAGGGGCCCGATCGTGCGATCGAGATTGCGCGTCGCGCCGGAATGCCTCTGCGGATCGCCGCCAAGATCGACGACGCCGACCGCGACTACTTCGAGACGACGATTCGGCCACTCCTGGACGATGCGAACGCCGAGTTCATCGGCGAGATCAACGATCGCGAGAAGGAGGAGTTTCTGGGCGGTGCCGCGGCGCTCCTCTTCCCGATCAACTGGCCCGAACCGTTCGGGCTCGTAATCGTCGAGGCGATGGCCTGTGGCACGCCGGTCGTCTCGTTCCGCTGGGGATCGACGCCCGAGATCATTCGGCCCGGCGTCAGCGGGTTCCTGGTCGATGACATCGATGGCGCGGTAGCGGCGGTGGCCCATCTCGGCGACCTGCCCCGGGCGGCGGTCCGAGCCGAGTTCGATCGGCGTTTCACGGCCGAGCGGATGGCCCACGACTACGTATCGGTCTACGAAGAGATCATTCGTGGTCGCGAGATGCCGGGTGGGCGGGCCGCGGCCGGCGAAACGATGGCAGACTTGGACCTGGATGCCGAGCGAGGTAAGGAACCCAGCGAGCCGAGTGTCGTCGGCTGACGGCGCCTCTGACGAAATCGTCGAGATCGGTAACCGCTACTACGTCCTTGCCAGCTCCTCACTCGCGGAAGAGGACCAGCGGATTCTCAAGGACGGCGAGTCGTTCGCCGTCTTCGACCGTCTTGGAGACGTCAGGCCGCTGGGGTTTGGCGAGGAGGGCATCTACCACCAGGGGACGCGCTTTCTCTCTGGTGGCTTGCTGCGCGTCGGGCGGGAGCGACCCCTCTTCCTGAGCTCTGCGGTCACGTCTGACAACGTCATGCTGACCGTTGACCTCACGAATCCGGACATCAGCCGTCGCGGCCACGTTGCGATCCCCCGAGGGACGCTGCACATCGAGCGTCGCAAGGTCTTGAGCGGGCCGATCTGCCGCGAGAGGATCATCGTCCGCAACTTCGGCCGGGAAGCCGTCAAAGCACCGCTGGCGATCAGCTTCGCCTCGGACTTCGTCGACCTCTTCGAGGTGCGCGGCGTACAGCGCACCCGGCGTGGAAGGCGCCTGGCGCCGCGCGTCGGTTCGGGCGAGGTGACACTCGGGTACGAGGGGCTGGACCGCGTCCGACGCCGAATGCGCATCCAGTTCGGTGGCCAGCCCACGCGGCTGCACTCGGCTCGTGCCGAGTTCGAACTGCACCTCGATCCGGGGGCCTCGACGGTCATCGACGTCGGAATTGCCTGCGAGGTCGGTGCGCGCCGCCCGATCCCCAGCTTCGAGGCCACGCGGCGTCGGGCGGAGCGCGAGATACGCGCCGGGTGGACTGGAGCGGCCGCGGTCGGCAGCTCGAACGAGCGGTTCAACGCCTGGCTGCGGCAGAGCCTCGCTGACCTGGAGATGATGACCACCGAGACGCCCGAGGGTCCGTACCCGTATGCCGGGATTCCGTGGTTCTCGGCGCCGTTTGGGCGCGACGGCATCATCACCGCCCTCCAGTGCCTGTGGCTGAATCCGTCGCTTGCCCGCGGGGTCCTCAGGTACCTCGCGGCCAACCAGGCCGATACCGTCGATCCGGACCGCGACGCACAACCCGGCAAGGTGCTCCACGAGGTGCGGTCGGGGGAGATGGCGTCCCTTGGCGAGGTTCCCTTTGGCCGGTATTACGGCAGCCACGACGCGACGCCGCTCTTCGTCTTGCTCGCTGGGGAGCACTACCGCCGTACCGCGGATATCGCTTTCGCGGCGACCCTCTGGCCGCATATCGACCGCGCCCTGGACTGGATGGACGGCGACGGAGACCCAGACGGCGACGGTTTCCTCGAGTACCAGCGAATGGCACCCGAGGGGATAGCCCAACAGGGTTGGAAGGACTCCTGGGACTCGATCTTCCACGCCGACGGCGAGATCGCACCCACACCGATTGCCCTCTGCGAGGTCCAGGCGTACGCATTCGCCGCCAAGCTCGGCGCCGCGGAGATTGCTGACGCGCTCGGGCATGCGGAGCGTGCCGCGGCGCTGCGCACGCAGGCGATGGACCTGCAGCGCCGGTTCGAGGCCGCGTTCTGGTTGCCCGACCTGGGCACCTACGCCTTGGCGCTCGACGGTGATAAGCGGCCGTGCCGCGTGCGGACGTCGAACCCGGGCCACGCGCTGTTCGCTGGCATCGCTGACCCGACCCACGCACGTCGGGTCGCCCGTGGCCTCCTCGGGCCTGCGTTTTTCTCGGGGTGGGGCATCCGCACGGTTGCCGAGGGCGAGGCGCGCTATAACCCGATGTCGTACCAGAACGGCTCGGTCTGGCCGCACGACAATGCACTGATCGCGGTTGGCCTCGCCCGGTACGGGTTCAAGGAAGAAGCGCTCCGCGTGCTCGAGGGACTCTTCGACGCGAGCATGCAAATCGACCTCGCCCGTCTGCCGGAGCTCTTCTGTGGTTTTCGTCGCGGCGATCACGACGCCCCCACACTCTACCCGGTCGCGTGTTCACCACAGGCCTGGGCGGCCGGCGCGGTCTTTCATATGCTCCAGGCATGCCTGGGTCTGGAGGTCGACGCAGGCCAGCGGCAAGTCCGCCTGACCCACGCCCGCCTGCCGCGGTTCATCGACAGCCTGCACGTAACCGGCCTGCAGGTGGGCGAAGCAGCGGTCGACCTGATCCTCGTGCGCCAGGAGCTGGGGGTCGGAATCAACGTCGTCCGCCGCACGGGCAACGTGGAGATCATCGCCCGCAGGTGACCGCGCGACGAAACCTCGCCGCGGGGCGTCCGGCGGGAAGCTGGTCACCGTGGGCTCGACGGTGCGGTCGGCTCGTACACTGCGGCGCATGACCCAGTGCCCAAACTGCGGCGAGGAGAACGCCGAGCGCGCGAGATTCTGTTCCAACTGCGGGAATCCGCTGCCAGGGGTCGGTGCCGCGTCCGGTGAGGTCCGCAAGACCGTCACCATTCTCTTCGCGGACATCGTCAGCTCGACGAGCCGTGCAGAACAGAGCGATCCCGAGTCCACCCGTCGCATGCTGGCGCGCTATTTCGATGCCATGCGTCGGGTCGTGGAGCGTCATGGCGGGACCGTCGAGAAGTTCATCGGCGACGCCGTGATGGCAGTTTTCGGCATCCCTGTGCTTCACGAGGACGATGCCCTGAGGTCAGTTCGCGCCGCTCAGGAGCTGGGCACTGCGATCAATCGCCTGAATGACGAGCTCAGCAGCAGCGCCTGGCCGCCGATCTCGCTCCGGATCGGGATCAACACCGGCGAGGTGGTCGCGGGCGATCCGTCCGTCAGCCAGACGCTGGTGACGGGCGATGCGGTGAACGTCGCGGCCCGTCTCGAGCAGGCCGCGAGCCCTGGGGAGGTCCTCCTGGGTTCAACCACCTACCGCCTCGTGCGCGAGGCGATTGATGCTGAGCCGATGGCGGCACTCGAGCTGAAGGGCAAGGCCGAGCCGGTCGAGGCCGTTCGACTGCTCCGCATCAAGGAGCAAGAGCCGACCAGGCGACACGACACGCCGCTCGTGGGCCGCCAGAGTGAGCTGCGTCTGCTGAGCGAGGCGTTGGACCGGGCGAAGCAGGAGGAGGCCTGCCACCTCTTCACCCTTCTCGGCGCGGCTGGAGTCGGGAAATCGCGGCTCGTGCATGAGTTTCTGGAGGAGGCTCGAGGGCCGACCCAGGTACTTCGAGCCCGCTGCTTGCCCTACGGCGAGGGGATCACGTTCTGGCCGGTCGTCGAGCTCGCCCAGGCGGCCGCCGAGATCCATCCGACCGACCCGGCGGATGCCGCGCGGGGAAAGCTCGCTGCGCTCCTCGCCGGGGCGGACGAGAGCGACGCAATCTTGGAGCGGGTGGCCGCCGCCATCGGCCTCTCGGACTCAGTGGTGCCAACCGAGGAGATCTTCTGGGGCGTGCGGAAGATGCTCGAGACGATCGCCGCGCGAAAGCCGCTGATCGTAGTCATCGACGACCTGCACTGGGCTGAGCCGACAATGCTCGACCTCGTCGAGCATCTGGCGGACTGGTCGCACGAGGCGCCCATCTTGCTGCTTGCCATAGCGCGACCAGAGATGCTCGACGCGCGTCCTCACTGGGGAGGCGGCAAGATGAACGCCACGAGCATCCTGCTCGAGCCGCTTGGCGCCGAGGACTCGGCCGAGCTGGTCGGTAACCTGATCGGTGACCATAACCTGGCCCAAGCTGTCCAGGGCCGTATCGGCGAAACGGCGGAAGGGAATCCCCTCTTCGTCGAGGAGCTGGTGGCGATGCTCGTCGACGAGGGCGTGCTGCGGCGCGTGAACGGTGGCTGGCAGGCGGCCGAGGATCTGAGTCAGATCAGCGTCCCCCCGACCGTTTCGGCCTTGGTGGCTGCGCGGCTTGACCGGTTGGAGCCGTCGGAGCGCGACCTGATCGGACGGGCCTCGGTGGTCGGGAAGGTCTTTCAGCGCGCCGCGGTTGCCGAGCTGTCGCCACCTGAGCGCCGCGAGAATCTCGGGACGCGGCTGATGACGCTCGTTCGCAAAGAGCTGGTC
>JALYLE010000232.1 GCA_030774375.1 Chloroflexota bacterium
GGCATCCACGAAAAAGGTCGGCTCGCGCAGCATGAGCACCGCCGAGGCGACCAGGTAGCCGATTCCGAGCATGCTGAACGAGGCCAGCGCGATGGCCGGCAGCGCCGCGACGAGGCCCGCCGAGTACGACGCGCCGAAGACCACGAATCCGACCACGATGAGAACCAGGCTCGTCGCTGCGGCGATGACGATCGCACCGATCGCGCGGCCGATGACGAAGGTCTCTGGCCGGGTCGGCGTCAGCCACGCGGGCTCCAGGGTGCCGGTGTCCATCTCGCGCTTGAAGCTGAACGCGATCTCCCAGAACGCGGCGCCCACCAGGCCTGCAACCACCACGCCAAGGAACAGGAAACCGGCGAGGTCCTCGGTCCCCGTGAGCGAGGCGAGGCCCAGGGCACGGCCGCCGACAGCAAAGGTCGCGCCCAGCAGCAGGCTCGGCAGCAGGAACTGGTAGAGCGGCTGAAGCACCTCGTTCGCCAGGTTCAGTGGGTAGCGTGTCGCGATGCGGAGCTCCTTGCGGGCGATCGCCAGCGCAGCGCTCCATTCATCGACCAGGTCCTGGCGCCATGTGACGGGGGGTGGCATCGATCTCATCCGCGAGCGCACTCAGTACTGGGCGAGGCTGCCGCCCCGCCGCGCGTAACGCTCGGTGCTCCGGAAGGCGACCACGGCCAGCAGGCAGAGCGCAATGCCGATCATGAACAGGATCGCGAGGTCCGGGACGAGATCCGCCAACGAGGCGCCGGTAAGGAGGACCTGGCGAAGGTCACCGATCAGGTAGGTGGGCGGCAGGGCGAGCGCAACGGCTCGCGCCCATTCGGGCAGGATGATGATCGGGAAGGTCATGCCGCAGAAGACGGTGAAGAGGCCGCGCACCGTCTGGACCATGGCGTGCACCTCGCCGAAGCGCAGCACGATCGCCGCGAAGAGGGCCCCCAGTCCGTAGAGCGCCGGGACCGCCAGGATGATGACCGCCAGCGCGCGCAGCGCGGCCGCGAGGCCCAGGTCGACCCCGAAGAAGAGTCCCATCGCAACGCCGACCACGGCGAACATCCAGAGCGCCCAGATCACCTGGCTCACCGCTGGCCCAAAGATGACCACCAGTCGCGAGGCGGGGGTGATGAAGATCGCCTCCAGCGAGCCCCGAACCTGCTCGGTCCTCAGAGCGGTCCCCGGTCCCCACAGGATCATGCTGATCCACATGTACGTTGCCCAGCCCAGGAACAGGAAACCGGCGATTTCGCCGGTTCCCGCGCGGCTGGCGAAGGCGCTCGTGGCTGCGGTCGAGGTGCCGGCGTACCCCTGTGCCTGGAGCACGTAGGCGGTTGGCAGAGCAATTGGCCAGAAGAGGAAGCCGATGAACAGGGATGGGTAGCGTCGGAGCAGCCGCCACTCCTTGCGCGCCGCCGCACCAAAGGCCCGGAGATCTCCGATGAGGCTTGCGAGGCGACCCTCTCCGCCACTCATTCCCGCAGGCCTCGCCCAGTGAGGGACAGGAAGACGTCCTCGAGCGTCACGGGGACCACCTCGACGTGGCGGATGACCGTTCCGGCGTCGCGCGCGGCGTCAAAGGCGGCGGGAACGAAATCGCGGGCGGATCGGCAGTGGATCGTGACGAGCAGCGTGCCGTCCTGGCGCTCAGTGTGGGCTATGGAGCCGACCCGGCCGAGCCGCTCGAGGACGGGGGCGACGACTCCGTCACTCGGTTCCGGCGCCGGGAGCTCGAGACGCACGACCTCGGTCGCGGTGATCGTCCGCTTCAGCGCTACGGGCGTGTCGAGGGCCGCGATCCGGCCGTGGTCGATGATTGCGATCCGGTCGCAGAGCTGGTCCGCCTCCTCCATGTAATGCGTGGTCAGCAGCACGGTCCGCCCCTGCTCGCGAAGCCCCACCACCCGGTCGCGCAGGTCGCGCGCGCTCTGCGGGTCCAGTCCGACGGTCGGCTCGTCGAGGAGCAGGAGCTCTGGATCCGGCAGGAGGGCGCGAGCCAGGACCAGGCGCTGGCGCATCCCGGTGCTGAAGCGCTCGACGTAGTCATCGGCCCGATCGGCGAGCGTGACCGCGTCCAGGGCGGCCTGGATCCGCTGCTTTACCGTCCGGGCGGGCACGTGATAAAGGGCCGCGAAGTACTCGAGATTCTCCCGTGCCGTGAGCTTCCAGTACACGCTTCGCCCGTCGGAGAGGACGGCACCCATCCTGCGCCGAACCTCGCGCGCCTCGCGGACGACGTCTCGGCCAAGCACCCTTGCCGTGCCCGAGGTCGGCTCGAGCAGGGTGGCGAGCATGCGCATCGTCGTCGTCTTGCCGGCGCCATTCGGGCCGAGCAGGCCGAAGATCTCGCCCCGGGCAACGCTCAGGTCAATGCCGTCGACGGCGCGAAATCGCTCGCGACGATCCGGATCGCGGCGCAGCCGCTCCCAGATCGTGCGACGGCCGCGCTCGAACTCCTTGACGAGGCCACGGACCTCGATGGCGGGGCCCGTTGCACCCGAGCTCATGGCGCTGCCTCGTCGGTCATCCGTGCAGGCACGCCGTCATTCCATGCTGATGAGGACGCCGCTGCCGTCCTCATCCTCGATGTCGACGATGGGGCCGATCTCTCCGGTCCCGATCGCGGCGCGGATCTGCTCTCCGTGGTTCGGTGATATGCCCGGGACCATGCGGACGGCCGCGTCGGCGAGGCCGATGGGGATCCGCAGGTTCACGACCTGCCGCCCGCGCTCATTGACCCGGATCCGGATGTGCCGGGCGTTCGATCCACCTACGGGTGGAGGAGCGGGAGGCGCCGGCGGGGTGGGCGCGCCCACGGGAGCCGATGCCGCCCGTGCGGTGGCGCCGAAGCGCAATGCGTCGATGATCGGGCCGGCCTCCTCGGGCGTCAGCGTCCCTTCGGCGACGAGGCGCAGGATGGTCGCGAGCTCGTCACTCATTCGTCGGTGACTCCGAGCGGCTCAGCCGGCGGGTCGCCTCGTCCACGTCGATCTCGCCGCGTTCCAGCGCCTGAAGGATCTCCAGGTCGCTGGCCTGGGAGGCCGCGGTCGGTGGTGCCGGTCGGTTTGCGCTGGACGCCGCATCCCGGCGTCGTGGGCCGGCAACGCGCACGTCGCCGCTCATGGAGTTGAAGGTGATCTGGCTCGCCCCGTCTCCAATCACCATCCATCGGCGGTCCAGGCGCCCCTTGAGCTGGTGGGGGAGGGTGCTGGCGACATCGGTCGAGAGGCCGCGGACCTCGATGGTCGCGCCGCCCACGAGCCCGATGTGCAGGTCGCCGCTGACGGTGTCGATCCGATGATCGCCACCCGCTGCGAATGCGCCCTCGAGCTCGAGGTCGCCACTCACGGCGTTGGCGCGCAGGGAGCGGAAGGTCGGGGCAACGGCCGAGAGGTCGCCCGAGACGCTGTTCGTTCGCAGCGAGAGGTCGGCATCGGCACGGATGGTCACGTCGCCCGAGACGGCGTTGGTCGCGACCTCGCCGCCAGCCGCGGTGATGAGGAGGTCGCCCGAGACCGTGTTGTAGCGCTGTTGACCGATGAGGCCGGTCGCCGTCAGGTCTCCGCTGACGGTGTCGGAACTGAGCGAGCAGGCGATCGGCACCTCCGCCTCGATCGACATTTCGGTGAGGGGATCGCCGTCGATCAGATTGGCGAGGATGCCCCGCAACCCGCGGCCGCCACCGTGCCGCTTCGGCTCCTCAGCGGTGAGCGAGCCGGCTCTGCGCTCGACGCGCAGCTGGACGGCACGAAATGTCTCCTCTGCCTCTGCGTCGGAGGGGGCCACGATCTCGTACGTCGCGCGGATGCGGGCAACATCCCCGTCCATGCCGCGGATCCGCATGTCGGCATCGGTCGCGCCGATGGACACGACTCCCCTGGGGCCAACCTCGTGTTCGATCTCCTGGGTCCGCACGTAGGTGGGCACCGATCAGCTCCCACCCAGCGAGCGAAGCGCCTCTGCGGCCTCGTCGGCAGCCATCTCGTGCCGTGCCAGCCGCTCGAGGATTGCCTTCCGCGCGGCGCCAAGCTTCTCTGCTTGCTCCGGCTCGGTGCGATCTTCGCGGTCGTCCATCGGCTCATCCATCGGCTCATCGATTGCAGGCGCAGACTCATCGGCCAGGTCCAGCGAGCGGAGCAGCGCTTCGAGGCGTCCACGCACGGTGGGGTATGAGATGCCGAGCTCGCGCTCCATCTCTTTGAGGTTGCCGCGCGAGCGCAAGAAGCTCTCCAGGAAGGCGAGCTGCTCGCGCTCGAGGCGGCCAAAGCGCCCGACGCCGAATTCTCCTTCGAGCGCCGTGCCGCAACTCCTGCATTGCAGGCGGGTAATCGTCAGCTCGTGCTGACAGACGGGACAGGTCGAGATGACGTCGCGCGCCATTAGCGACCGCTCCCCTCGCGGTTGTCGCGGCGGGGCGACAGGTGCAGGACACGCCGGCCGGGATGCACGCCCCGAGTGTCAACGTGCAGCTGGCGTCGCTGTGTCTCGGCAGCGGTCTGTGCGTAGTAGAGATTGAAGTCCAACATTGGTATGCGCTCCTCACTGATTCTCAGTTGTTGATGGCAGTTGTTAACTGTTGGGTGAGAATCTAGCGGGTGCGCAAGCCTTTGTCAAC
>JALYLE010000233.1 GCA_030774375.1 Chloroflexota bacterium
GGAAGACCTCGCTGTCGCCGAAATCCATCGACGAATCGCGATCTCGAGGGCTCCGCGGAGATAAGGGTCGGCGATGTCGCGAAATCGAACTCCGGCGACTAGCCTCGTCGAGCCGAGGTTGCCGCGCTTCACGGGGTGGCTGCGGCCGGTCGTCGATGCGGTAGCTCGCATCAACCTCAGCGTCCACCGGAAGCTGCTCTTCGGATTCCTCATCGGTGCCCTGCTGCTCGTCGCGCTGGCGATCCTGAGCCTCGTGGTCATCGGGCGCATGAGCGGGCGGGTCGCGGAACTCGATCGTCTCGAGGCGAAGGCCAGCCAGGCGCAGCAGATGCTCTACCTGGTAACCGCGCAGAGCCACTACCTCGCCATGGCGATCCTCACACAAGACGCGACGATGGACCATCAGACCTTCCAGGCGGACATCGTCGCCGCCAAGAAGAAATTCATCGACCTCCTCGATGCAATGGAACACGCCGATCCTTCCGACGCCGCCTTCTTCGGTGATGTGCGAGCCGCCAACGCCACGTTCGCGGATTCGACGACGAGGGTGCTGGCGTTGTACCAAGCCGGCGACTATCGAGAGGCCCAGCGCCTCCACATCGCCGAAAGCGACATGCAGTCTCATGACCTGGAAAATCAGTTGGTTCCCTTCATCGCATCGGCTCAGGGGCAGATGGCGCAGGCACAGGCCGCCTTCGACGCAGATCGAATGCTCCTCACCGCCACGGTGGTTGCCTTCTCCGCGGCGAGCGTGGTCGCGGCTCTGATGCTTGGATTCGTCCTCTCGTGGGCATTCATCCTTCCGGTCCGCAAGATCGAGCGCGCGCTTGCCGGAATCACGGCTGGGGACTTCACCCAGAAGGTGCATGTGCCAAACCGCGATGAATTCGGGAAGCTGGCCCGAGATCTGAATGGCACAACCGAGCGCTTGGCGAAACTCTTCGACGATGAGCGTGCGCTGGCCGAGCAACTCAGCGTGACGAACACCTCGCTCGAGCGCGCGAGCGAGG
Organism: Chloroflexota bacterium; assembly: GCA_030774375.1. Next base: position 1,011 of record JALYLE010000233.1, read on the forward strand.
CCAAGTCGCGGTTTCTGGCGAGCGTGAGCCACGAGCTTCGGACGCCGATGAATGCGATCCTCGGCTTCACTGACGCCCTCCTGGCGGGCGTCGACGGTGCTCTGAATGATGAGCAAACGGCGTCGCTCGGATGGGTCCAGCGCGGCGGGCGAGACCTGCTGGGGCTGATCAACGAGATCCTTGACCTGTCGAAGATCGAAGCCGGCAAACTCACGGTCGACGCTGAGCCATTCGATCCGCGCGAGCTCGTCGAGGCGGTTGTGGCCCAGCACCGCTCGCTTGCCGCCCAGAAGGGGATCCGCTTCGCTTGGCACGATGCGGGCGCTCCCGCAGAGGTTGTCCTCGACCGTCAGCGCGTCCGCCAAATCCTCGTCAATCTCTTCGGGAACGCGCTCAAGTTCACCCTGGAAGGCGAAGTCGACGTCGAAACGGGTGGCGCCAGTGATTCGGAGTTCCACGTCGCGGTGCGCGACACGGGTCCGGGCATCGCGCCAGACCAGCACGAGGCGATCTTCGAGGAGTTTCGCCAGGCAGAGGGAGCGTCGCCGGGTATCGGGCTCGGTCTCGCCATCAGCCGTCGCCTGGCGCGTGTGATGGGAGGCGAGATCACGCTGGAGAGCGAGCCCGGGCATGGGAGCGTCTTCCACCTCAGGCTGCCACTCGATTGCCGCGTCGCACAGACCGACGTCGCCACGGCCGAGCCGGACCAACGCCGCTACGGCGAGAGCGTGCTGCTCAGCGTGGATGACGATCCATCGGTTGCCCCGCTCCTCCAGAAGATGCTCGCCGATCACGGGTATCGCGTTGTGGCCTCAGCGAGCCCAGGCATGGCTGTACGCGAGGCTCGGAGCCTGCGACCAGCCGCCATCCTGCTCGACGTCCTCATGCCTGAGCGCGATGGCCACGACATCCTGCGTGAGCTCAAGGACGATCCGGCGACCAGAGAGATCCCTGTCATCGTCATCTCCGTCGTTGACCAGGCCGATGTGCCAGATCTCGCCGACGGGCACATCAACAAGCCGGTCCGCAAGGATCCCCTGCTGCGCGTCCTCGCGGAACAAGGCGCCGCGCCTGCGGTCCAGCCGTAGTGGCCACGATCCTCGTTGTCGAGGACACCCCGGCGAACCTCGCCCTGGCATCGAAGCTTCTCCGTGCCGCTGGGCATGAGGTCCTGACGACCGAGACCGCGGCCGCCGGTATCGCCCTGGCGCGGAATCGGCTTCCCGACCTGGTGCTCATGGACCTGGGACTCCCCGACATGGACGGTTGGCAGGCGCTGCGCGAGATACGCGCGGACCAGCGCGCCGCCGGCCTCCTCGTCGTCGCATTCACTGCCGATGCGATGCTCGGCGATCGTGAGCGCGCTCTCGCTGGTGGATTCGACGGCTACATGAGCAAGCCCATCGACTTCGCGACATTCGCGGAGAGCGTGGAGGGCTACCTGCCGTGACACGTGAGCGGCCTTTGATCCTCGCCGTCGACGACGAGCCGGCGAACCTCGCCCTCCTTGGCAAGCTGCTGAGGCATCAGGGTTACGACGTGGTCGAGGCATACGATGGCCAGTCGGCGCTCGAAGTTATCGAGGATCAACTGCCCGATCTCGTCTGCCTGGATGTGATGATGCCGCGGCTCGACGGCATCGAGGTCTGCCAGCGACTTCGCGCCCAACCCGAGCAGGCGGGCCTGCCGATCCTGCTGCTGACGGCGCTGAACCGTCCCGAGGACAAGGTGCGTGGCCTGGAGGCCGGCGCCAACGACTTCCTGTCAAAGCCATTCGATGAGAGCGAGCTGTCCGCGCGAGTGCGCTCGCTGCTTCGCACGAAGGCACTGCAGGATCGGCTCGCGGATCTGCTCGGCCGGTATGTGAGCGAGAGCGTCGCGGCTGAAGCGCTCCGGGATCCGTTCGCGGTATCTCTTGGCGGTGATCGGCGTCCCGTATCTACGCTGTTCGCAGACGTGCGGGGCTATACGGCTCTTGCTGCCGAGCACCTGCCTGAGGAAACGCTCGACCTCCTGAATCGCTACCTGACCGTCGTCACCGATGCCGTCGAGACGCACGGTGGCACCGTCGCAGACCTCCTTGGTGACGGCGTATTCGCCTTCTTTGGCGCCCCGGTTACGCACTCAGACGACCCGGCGCGCGCCGTTCGCGCCGCACTCGCAATGCAAACCGCGGTGGCGCGACTGGAGATCCCAGCCATGCCGGGCGTGCGACTGCAGGCGGGGATCGGGATCACCACCGGCGAGGTCATCGCCGGCAACGTGGGCTCTGAGCACCGCATGCATTACGCCGTCGTTGGCGACTCAGTGAACGTCGCGGCCCACCTCCAGGCTGCCGCGGGTCCTGGCCAGATCCTCGTGGACGAAGCGACGCACGATGCGGTTCGCGATCTCGTGACGTCGCAGGATCTGGGCAGCTTGCGGCTCGCCGGCAAGGGCGACTGGGTGCGCACTTTCAGCGTGCTCGGCCTCGCTCCAGCACCCGCCGAGCGCGCTTACTAACGGACGTCCTGCTCATCCTGGCTGGGCTGACGATGGCGATGGCCCGTTACCTGTAGCCCCTCGGTCCAGAATTCATAGAACGCGAGCTAGTCCGGGAGGAGCTCCCCAGCGGGGATCCCATAGACGGACGTAATGCCGTTCGTGACCCAGAGGACGCCATCGATGTATCCGATGCCGTATGGCCAGCCGCCCATTTGGACGACGGCGACAGCCTGGTTCGTCGTCGGGTCAATGCGGTACAGATCCTCGCGAGACGACGCCCAGACGTAGCCCTCCCCCTCGGCAAGCCCGACCCCGGCACCAGGCCCGTCAACGAAGAGGGCCGCCGTGTTCGTCGTCGGGTCGATCCTGGTGACCGTTTCCTCGTGGGCGTTGCTGATCCATATCGCGTTGGACTGGACGAGAATCCCATGCGCAAAGGCGCCGGCGCGTATCTCGGCGACGACGCTATCGGTCGCCGGGTCGATCCGATAGACCATCTCCGCCTCCTTCACGGTGGTCCACACCGCATCATCGCTCCCCTCTACCTCGGTGACATCGAAGGTCGGGTTGACGGGAATCGTCGCCAGGACTTGCGCCGTCGCAGGGTCGATCCGCACGACGTCATGACCGGACGGGACCCAGACCGATCCAGCGCCCACACCGACGTAGAACGTATTCACCGCCACTGATGCCAGCACCTTCCGTGTTTGCGGATCCAGGTGCTGTAGCTCGATGCCACCGACGGCGGCCCAGGGTTCGTCCTCGAAGCATGCGAGGTTCGTGCCGCCGGCGATCTCACCGACGACCTTGCCTGATGCAGGGTCGATCTGAGCGATCGCGTCCGTTCCACCATGAGCGACCCACACCCAGCCTGCGCAGACGGCGACGCCGTTGGTCTCTCCGCTGAGTGAGACCTTGATGCTTTGCCTTGGTATGACGCCGGGGTCACCAGACGCAAGGGCTACGTGAGTAACTTCCGGCGACGGAGACGAACTGGCCCTCTCGGAGGGGGCAGGGAGCGAGCCGGATGCGGAAGGTGGGATACCGCCGCAGCCGGACAAGGCCATCACGATGACGAAGGCGGTGTAGCGAACAAGAGCGCGCATCTCGAACCTGTGTACCCGGGCGAAACGTCCACAACTTGGACGGGTCAGCGGCTATCCCTGTTAGGCTGACGAAACAGCGGGGATCGTTTCAAGTATCACACTCGGTTGCGGTCGTTTTTCGCGGTCGGATTACTTATCGACTGACGCCCGAGTTGGCTGGCCGCATCCCACGCTCCCGTCGGCGCTCGCCGTACCATGATCGGGATAACCCAAAGAGGCGCAATGGCCATGCCCGCTATTCACGCCGCGGAGCGCCCGTCGCCGCTTGAGCCGGGCACGCCTGCTCCGGATTTCGAACTCCGGTCAACGCCCAGCCAATCGGTCAGGCTCTCCGAATTCCGCGGGCGGCCGGTTGTCCTGGTCTTCTATCCAGAGGACTGGAGTCCCGTCTGCACCGACCAATTGGCTCTGTACCAGGAGCTGATGCCGGAGTTTCGGAAGTTCGACGCGGAGGTGATCGGCCTCTCGGTGGATGGCATTTGGAGCCATCTCGCATTTGCCAGGGATCGGCATCTGCACTTCCCGTTGCTGGCTGATTTTGAGCCCAAGGGCGAGGTCGCTCGCCTGTACCGCGTCTATCGCGTCGCGGATGGCACAAGTGAGCGGGCGCTGTACGTGATCGACGCCGATGGCGTGGTGCGCTGGAGCTATGTGTCACCGGTTGGGGTGAATCCGGGCGCCGATGGCATTCTGCGTGCCCTCGAGGACCTGGCCAAACCGACGGTGGCATCGTGAGCAGCAGCACGC
>JALYLE010000234.1 GCA_030774375.1 Chloroflexota bacterium
CCCCGCGATCCTCTCCAACGAGCCGGAATGAAGGGCTTGAACTCCCACCAGCCTCAGCAGCCCGCGCTCCTCGAGGTACGCTCGCCCTGCACGCGCCCGCGCCCGCGCCTCGTCGATCCGACCCTGCATGGCAAGCAGCGCTGACGTGAAGATGAGGAGCCCCTGAGCACTGCCTTCGTTGGCGAGCGCCTCGATTCGGGCAAGTGCGTCGCCCGCAGTCACTGGTCCATAGCGCAGGGAGTTGCAGATCATGGAGTTGATGCCCGCCCAGAGCCTCGGATCGTCGCGCGGTGTCAGGAGCCCTCGGGCGCGCTCGGCTGCCGCGAGGTCCTCCATCCAGTGGCAGTGCCCTAGGTGGAGCTGAGCGCGCACCATCTCGGCCAGCACGCGGCCCTGCGTGTTCCCTCGTGCTGTAGCGAGGGCGCCGACGCGGTTGGCAAGCTCGAGCAACGCGCCTTCATCGGCGGCTGGGTCGATCAGCGTGTGCCATGCGCGGTCCTCGAGTTCGGCGCGCAATGCGAGAAGATCGTCGCCCGCCCTGGCGGCCGCTGCCTTCACTTCCAGGTACCGGCTCGCTCCGCGGGCAAAGTCCCCGGCGTCGACGGCGAGGTCGGCGAGATGCATGAGGAGCTCGCCTCGCTCCCGATCATCCACGACGAGCGCGACGGCGCGTGAAAGGAGACTCTCCGCCGCGGGGGCGTCGAGGCGACCCAGCGCTCGCAAGCCAGCGGCGCGCAGGTGGGACGCTGCGTCGGCGGCGAGGGACCGCGTCAGCTCATCGCTCAATCCAAGCTCGGCCCGGTACCGATGCGCCTGCTCGAGGTGGTACGCGATCACCTCCTCGTACTCCAGCAGCCGCTCGGCGGCAATCCGCTCGAGCCAGGCGGCGAAGCGCGCGTGGAGGTCAGCGCGCTGTTCCTTGGGGAGAGACCCGTAGGCTGCATCGCGGACGAGGATGTGGCGGAAACGGAAGGCTTCATCGCCGGTGGTGCCCGATCGGTCGGGCCGGACGAGTTCCTTGCGGACGAGAGTCATCAGGCGGCTGCCAAGGTCTTCGCGCCGCTCCGGAGGTGAGAGCTCGATGACCGCAGACCGCTGAAAGACCTTCCCGACCACCGAGGCTCGTCCGATGAGGTCGCGCTCCGACGGTTCCAGGCGGTCCAACCGCGCGGCCACCAACGCGGAAACGGTCGGCGGGACGCTGATCTGGCTCAGGTTCTCGGCCGCCTGCCAGCCGCCGTCCACGCGCCGCAGCACACCGTCGTCGATGAGCATCGCCACCAGCTCCTCGACGAAGAGGGGGTTCCCCTCCGCCGTCTCGCCGATGCGGCCCTGGACCGCTTGTGCCAGGGTGTGGTCACCGATCAGGTTGCCAACCAGCTCGGCTGAGTCCTCGGCACCGAGGGGCTCGAGCAGGATGCTCGTGGCGTTCATCTTCCCGCCTCCCCAATGAGGACGTACGTCGAGCATCTCCGGCCGCGCAACGGCAAGCAGGAGGATGGGCGCCTCGTGCGACCAATCCGCCAGGTGTTCGACGAGGTCGAGCATCGTCGGCTCCGCCCAGTGGAGGTCGTCGATGACGAGGATCAGCGGCTTGCGCGTGGCGATCAGCTCGAGCAGCTTGCGCACGCCCCAGAAGATCTCCTCCGTCGGGACGGTGGCATCCGACAGGCCGATGGCGGCAGCGACCCGCTCGATGACTGCGTCACGCTCGTCAGCCTCGGCGAGGAGCGCCCCGAGCTTTCCTCGAGCAGCGTCAGCTGCATCAGCCGGGATGATCCCGGCAGCCGCCTGCACCAGCTCGACGACCGGCCAGAAAGTGATCCCCTCGCCGTACGGCAGGCATCGAGCACGCAGGACCTGGGCGTCCACCCGTGCGCCCTCCAGGAACTCGTGCACTAGCCGCGACTTGCCCACGCCGGCTGCGCCGAGGAGGGTGAAGAGGTGGCACGCCTCCTCCTGCTTCGCCCGGTCCATCGCCTGCCCCAGCAGACGGAGCTCGCTCTGACGACCGACCAGCGGCGTGTCGTGCCGCCTGGACGCCTCATGCTCCCTGACACCGATCAGTCGAACGGCCTCGACCGGCTCGGCCTTGCCCTTCACCTCGATTGCCGCCATCGGCTCAGCCTCGATCGCGTCGCGTACGAGGCGGTAGGTGGTTGGGCCGAGGAAGACCTCGCCGGGGCTCGCCGCCTGCTCGAGCCGGGCCGCGACGTTCACCGCGTCGCCGGTCACAAGCGTCTGGCTGACCGACGGATCGCCCGCGACGACCTCGCCAGTGTTGATACCGATGCGCAGGGAGATCGGCGGCCAGGCGCCGCTGGCAAGCTCCTCATTCAGCCGATTGATCGCAACGCCAAGCTCCTGCGCGGCTCGGACGCCTCTGAGGGCGTCGTCCTCGTGCAGGACCGGAATCCCGAAGACGGCCATCATCGCATCGCCGATGAACTTCTCGACGGTTCCGCCGTGACGCTCCACAACCCGGCGCATGGCGTCGAAATAGCGCGCCAGCATGCGACGCGTGGACTCGGGATCGCTCTGTTCTGCGCGGCTCGTCGAGCTGACGATGTCCGCGAAGAGGATGGTGACGGTCTTGCGGACCTCACCAGGCGCGGTACCGACCCCTGGCAGCGGATTCCCGCAGTTGGAGCAGAATCTCGCGCGATCGGCGTTCTCCTCGCCGCAGTTCGGGCACCGAATCATGTGGCGCAGTGTACGAGCCGACCGCACTGTCGAGCCCACGGTGACCAGCGTCCCGCCGGACGCCCCGCGGCGAGGTTTCGTCGCGCGGTCACCTGCGGGCGATGATCTCCACGTTGCCCGTGCGGCGGACGACGTTGATTC
>JALYLE010000235.1 GCA_030774375.1 Chloroflexota bacterium
CCTATGTCTCGCCGGAGATGGCCATGGATCGCCTGCGCCAGGTCTATCGCGAGCGCGGGCAGCAGCTCGACCTGGGCGGCTCGAAGATCAATCTCTACGCGAGCATCGAGATCAACCTCACCGATCCGAAGGAGAGCGACCATCTGACGTCGTACCTTGGGTCTCGGACCGAGGTTGCCCAGATCACGACAAAGCAGGCCGACCTGGACAAGCTGGTGGGCATCATTAACGTCATCCGCACCGTCGGCATCATCGCCATCGTGCTCGTGGGGCTGACCGTCCTGTTCATGATCATCAACACCATCCGCATCGCGGTCTACGCCCGAGCCGGCGAGATCGAAATCATGCGCCTGGTTGGCGCCAGCGACGGTTTCATCCGCTGGCCCTTCATTCTCGAGGGACTGCTCTGCGGGATGATCGGGGCGCTGGTGGCGATTGGCCTGCTGGCGATCGTGTGGGATCCCATCCAGCCGGTGATGTTCAGCGTCTTCCAGATGCCTGTCGCCGTCGGCGCGCGCTTCCTGGCGACCCTCGCCGGGCTCCTGCTCGCGGTTGGACTCGGGGTGGGGGCACTCGGTTCCTGGATCAGCGTTCGGTCGTACCTGGCTGCGTAACCGGCTCCGGAGGAGCTGGGTGCTACACTCTGCCGGCCCTTGACACGATGACCGAACCTGACCCTGTCCCGGCGCAGCCCGCGTCGAGCGACCTTCCCGCCGACCAGCAGCCGCCGGTGACCCCGTGGCCGACGTCGCCGCCTGGCGCCCTGGCTCCTGCCCGACGCCTTACACCGCCCGTTGCCTGGATCGTGTCGCTCGCATTGGCCTCGGTGATCGGTTCTCTGCTCTTCGTATCCGGGTACCTGGTGGCGGGCGGCAGTTCCGCCGTCGGCTGTTCAGCGCCGAACCAGGCCTTCGCTGCCTTCTGCGATGCCTATTCCAAGCTCAAGCAGGATTACGTCGACCCGCTCGACGACAGCAAGCTCGCGCAGGGCGCCATCCAGGGAATGTTCCAGAACGGCGTCGCCGACCCATTCAGCGGTTACATGTCGCCCAACGACTACCAGAGTGCCCTGGGCGAGCTATCCGGCAAGTTCAGCGGCATCGGCGCCGAGATGTCGGTCAAGAACCTGAAGGATCCGACCGATCTGGCCGCCTGCGCCACGCTATCCGATACCTGCGTCCTGGTCGTCGTCAGCCCCTTCGCCGGCTCGCCGGCGGAGAAGGCTGGTCTCAAGGCGGGGGACATCGTTTCCGCGGTCGATGGCACCAGCGTCAACGGCTCCACGATCTCCGACGAGGTGACGAAGGTCCGTGGGCCGTCCGGCACGAAGGTGACCCTGACCATAACGCGCGGCCACAGCACGTTTGACGTTGCGATCACGCGCGCCGAGATCACGACCCTCGAGGTCGAATCGCGACTGATCGACGGGCACGTGGGGTACATCGCGCTCCACACGTTCTCCGAGTCGGTGCCGCAGCAGTTCCACGATGCCTTGAAACAGCTCCTCGGCCAGGGTGCCACCCAGATCGTCTTTGACCTTCGCGACAACCCGGGCGGCTACATCGTGGCCGCGCAGAGGATTGCCAGTGAGTTCATCGGCTCCGGCATCATCTTCACCCAGCAGTCGGCCGGCAACGCAATCAAGCAGTGGGACGCCGTCCAGGGTGGGCTCGCAACCGATCCGAAGATCCCGGTCGCGGTCCTAGTGAACAATGGGTCGGCCTCCGCCTCTGAGATCGTTTCCGCCGCCCTCGAGGAGACCGGCCGCGCGACCATCATCGGCGAGCACACCTTCGGCAAGAACACGGTCCAGGTCTGGGCCCCACTGGAGGATGGCGGCGGCGCCGTGCGCATCACCATCAGCCGCTGGTTCACTCCCAAGCACAACAGCGTCCATCCGGACGGCGTCCAGCCGACCATCGCGGTGACGATCCCCGCCGGCACGCCCCCCGAGAAGGACCTCGTCCTGGACCGCGCACTCGCGTATCTCGCCACCCAGGTTGGGCGGACCGGCGCCTCGCCGGCGCCGCCTGGGTCACCGGCCGCCGCGCTCCCGGTCGGCGCGCTGGTCAGCTGGGATCCGGGCGGGCAGCAGCGCGTCTTCGCGTAGGCCAAAGTCTGGTCCGAAGGACTCACGGCAACGGGGCTCGACCAGGCACCGCTACCAACCGGCCCGGGGCGCGACTGATCCGATAGCTCGCCGCCCGAGTCGATAGAACGGTCAGTGCTGCATCGGCGCCTCAGGGCAGGGCGGGAGACCGTGGCAGAACTCAGAGTTCATGACCGCGCACCGAGCTGGCCCAGACGGTTGGGATGGAGAACAGGAGGTTCTATCGCTGGTCCGCAGACCTGGTCCATGGCCGGTCGTGCGACCCGTTGTGCGCGGCGAGAAGGCCTGCTAGCATGCGGCCAACGAAAGGAGGTGGTGTGCAGTGAGTATTCCCTGTCACGCCACCACCGAGGCGGTGCGCTAAGCCCGCTCCGAGTGGTAGCGAGGTGAGAGCCGGCTGAAACGGCCGGCTCTTTCCATGTCCGTCGCCAGGTCGCTGATCCCGGCGGCAGGCGAGTCTACCGATCAGCTAGCCCGCATGTACTCGCGCCCCACGTGAGCCCCGGACCGATGGCCGAGCAGACGATCACCCTCAACCGCAGAGCGCGTCACGAGTACGCCGTCGAGGAGACCCTCGAGGCGGGGATCGTGCTGACCGGGACCGAGATCAAGAGCATTCGCGCCGGACGGGTCAACCTGGCCGAGGCGTATGCCCGGGTGGAGCGAGGCGAGGCGTGGCTGATCGGTGCGCACATCGCGCCATATGAGCAGGGCAACCGGTACAACCACGAGCCACGCCGCACGCGCAAGCTGCTCCTCCACCGAGACCAGATCGATGAGCTGGTCGGCCGCGTGAATGCCAAGGGCCTGACGCTCGTGCCGCTCCGCCTCTACATCCGCGACGGACGCGCGAAGCTCGAGCTGGGAATTGCCCGCGGCAAGAAGGCGTACGACAAGCGCCGCACCATCGCCGAGCGCGACCAGCGACGCGAACTTGCCCGCGAAACGAAGGAGCGGGTGAAGCTCTAGAGAGACGGGCTGGTCGCCGCCGCTGAGCCGCCGGCGGACCATCACCTCGGCGAGCCTGCAAAAGCGAACAGGCGTTCACATGGCGGGGGCGTCGTGATAGAATCAGCGGCGTTCGGTCCGTGGGGATGTCAGGTTTCGACAGGGCTCGGGGACCGGAGATCGCAGGTCGAGGTCGCCCTCAGGCCTCGTTAAACCGAGGGCAAACCTAGTAACTG
>JALYLE010000236.1 GCA_030774375.1 Chloroflexota bacterium
GGGCACGGTTCGTGCACGTCCCAGTGAATCACCATGGCAGTTGTCCTCGTCGTCAATGAGGACCGCGACCTGCTCGACATGTACGGGGCGGTCCTGGAGGAGATGGGTCACCGGCCGGTGCTCAAGGCCAGGATCCAACCTATGCCTGAGACGGTGATCGCGAGCGGCGCCGAGGCCCTGCTCCTCGATCTCGAGGCTGAGACGGACCCGGTCGCCGGGCTGCACGTCATCGAAGCACTACGGGCCGATCCGGCGACGCAGGAGGTTCCCATCATCCTGTGCACGGCCGCCCCAGAAGACGTCCGTCCGCTGTCGAAGCGCCTCGAGGACCTCGACGTACCGGTCCTCGTCGAGCCGTTTCATATCGAAAGGCTCAGGGACGTCCTCGGTAAGGTCCTACCGCCCGCACAGTAGCCGCTCGCCACGGAGAAGGCCATGCGACGCCGACGGTCGAGGGCGCAAACCCTTCACGACCAGGTTCAAGCGATCGCCGATCGCCTCACTGATGGCCTCGGCTCGCCCTGGGCGATGTTCGCCGCCGCGTTCCTCATCGTCGTATGGGTCCTGACGGGGCCGATCTTCGCGTTCAGCGATACCTGGCAGCTGGTCATCAACACAGCGACCACCATCGTGACCTTCCTCATGGTCTTCGTCATCCAGGCGAGCCAGAATCGTCAGTCCAAGGCGATGCATTTCAAGCTCGATGAGCTGATTCGTTCCAACCCGGAGGCCCGCAACCGGCTGATCGAGGCGGAGAAGGAATCGGAGGCAGAGCTGAGCCGCCAGGAGAAGGAGTTTCTCCGCGAGGCGGAGAAGCCGCCGCCCAATCGCTGACGCGTGGTGCTAGCCTTCGGGTACCGCCCGAAGCACCAATACACGGCCTGCACGCAGGAGCGTTGCCTTGCCCAATATTCCGATCGAGCGCCACCGACTGCCCAACGGGCTGCGCGTGGTTCTCTCGCCCGACGCCAGGACCCCAATCGTCGCCGTGAACCTGTGGTACGACGTGGGCAGCCGCCACGAGCGCCCGGGGAAGACCGGGTTCGCCCACCTCTTCGAGCACATGATGTTCCAGGGCTCGAAGAACGTCGCCAAGAACGAGCACCACACCTACATCCAGGCGGTGGGCGGCTCGCTGAACGCCTCCACCTGGCTCGATCGGACGAACTACTTTGAGACGCTCCCGGCGCATGAGCTGGAGCTGGCCCTCTGGCTCGAAGCGGAGCGAATGGCGAACCTCCTGCCGGCCATGACGCAGGAGAAGCTCGACAACCAGCGCGATGTGGTGAAGAACGAGCGACGTTCGTCCGTCGACAACGTCCCGTACGGGACCTGGGACGAGAAGCTCCAGGAGCTGCTCTTCCCGGAGTCGCATCCATACCATCACTCCACCATCGGGTCCATGGAAGACCTGTCGGCCGCCTGCCTCGACGACGTGGAGGAGTTCTTCGCCACCTACTACGCCCCGAACAATGCGGTCCTCACCGTCGCCGGCGATTTTGAGCCCGATGCGGCCCTGCGCATGATCGAGCGCCATTTCGGACCGATTCCTGCCAATCCCGACCTGCCGCCGCATCCGGACGTGACGCTCGAACCGTTCGTCATCGGTGCCGAGGTGCGCGAGATCCTGCCCGACATGGTGCCACTGCCCCGGGTCTACCTCGCCTATCGCATGCCGATATTCGGTAGCGAGGGATTCGACGCGGTGGAGGTGACGTCCGACCTGCTGGCCGCGGGCCGAGCCTCCCGCCTCTACGCCACCCTCGTCCGCGAGCGTCAGGTCGCCCAGGATGTCGTGGCCTTCGCCTTCCCGGTTGTCGGCGGAGCAGCGATCTTCGCGCTGTGGGCGACAGCGCGTCCCGGCATTGAGTCAGCGCGGCTCGAGGCCGAGCTGCTCGGCGAAATCCATCGGCTTGGGCAGGAGGGGCCGTCGGATGACGAGCTGACGCGGGTCCGCAACCTGCACGCCGCGGCAACCGCCTCGTCGCTCGAACGGATCAGTGAGCGAGCAGATCGGCTCAGCATGTTCACCTGCCTCTTCGACGAGCCGGAGCGGATCAACGCCGAGGACGCGCGCTATCAGGCCATCGAGGCCGGCGACGTTCGGTCGGTTATGGCGTCGGTGGTCCGTTCCGACAACCAGGTCGTGCTGACCTACGTCCCGGCGGAAGCCCCCACGACGACGGACGCCACCGAGGCAGCCGCATGACCAGCTCGGCCGCGCTGCGCCCCCCACCGACGGAGCCGCGCCCGTACCACTTCCCGCCCTTCGAGCGCACCCGACTGGCCAACGGCCTGACGGTCTGGCTCCTCGTCCTTCCCGAGCGCGAGGTGGCGAACGTGCACCTGCTCGTCGACGCCGGCGCCGCCTCGGAGGAGGAGGCTCACGGCGGCGAGGCGGCGCTCACCGCGCGGCTCCTCGTAACCGGCACGCGGCGCCTTGACGCCGCGGCCTTTGCCGAGGCAACCGAGCGGCTCGGCATCGAGGTCAGCTCTGAATCCAGCTGGGACTTCGCGCGGGCCGCGTTCCAGACGTTGCCACGCTATGTTGATGAGGGCCTCGCGCTGCTCGCCGAGATGGTGCGCGAGCCGCGATTCGACGCCTCGGAATTCGACCGCCTGCAAAGTGAGCGGCTCGCCGACATCATGCAGGCTCGCGCCGACCCGAGCCGCCTGGCCGACGAGATGTTCCTGCGACACATCTACGCCCCCGGGTCGCCATACGGGCGCCTCTCCGCCGGGGTCCCGGAGACCGTCGCGGCCCTGACAGTTGACGACGTGAAGGCCTTCCACGACGCCTCCTACCTGCCGTCGAGCGCCCATCTGATCATCGCAGGCGCCTTTGACCTCGATCAGGTGCTCCGCTCCGTCGAGGAGCGCCTCGGCGATTGGAGCGGCGAGGGACAGCCGCATCGCGAGATCGAGGCGGTGCCGGCCGGGCCACGCCGGGTCGTGCTGGTCGACCGTCCCGGATCGGTGCAGACCGAGATTCGCGTCGGGCTGATCGGGATCGATCGCCACGATTCGCGCTTCTTCCCTGCCACGGTGATGACGACCCTCCTCGGCGGCGTCTTCGGCAGCCGCCTGAACATTCGTCTCCGCGAGGAGCTGGGCTACACGTATGGCGCGCACGCCGCGCTCGACCCGCGCCGCTCCGCCGGCCCCCTCGCTGCGCGCGCCGGCGTGCATACCGAGGTCACCGTCCCGGCCATAACCGAGACCCTCTCCGAGCTCAACAAACTCCGCACCGAAGTGCCGCCGGACGATCAACTGCGGACCGTGAAGGACTTCCTGATTGGCGTCTTTCCGCTCCGCTTCGAGACGACCGGCGGCCTCTCGGCGGCCCTGGAGCCGCTTGCCATCTATGGCCTTCCCGACGATTGGTGGAGCGCGTACCGCGGCAATCTGGAGGCCGTCACCCCGGCCGCCGTGCACAAGGTGGCGACCGAGCTGCTGCGACCCGACGATTACCTGATCCTGGCCGTTGGCGACGCCTCGCGCATCGGCGACGAGCTGGCCGCGGCGAACTTCGGGCCGCTGGAGCGCGCCTCGGACTAGGCGGTCCCGATCTCGGTCAATGCGGCCAGCAGGCGATCGTTCTGCGGCCGCGCGAGCGCCGTGATCCGCAGCCACCCGGCCAGCGGCCCCTGCGGATAGGCGCGCACCACCAGGCCCCGCTCCAGCAGCGTAGCGGCGATCGTCTCGGCATGCGGCGGCCGCGTGAGCACGAAGTTCGTGACCGACGGGAGCACCTCCCAGCCGTGGGCGGCGAGCTCGGCGGCCAGGCGGGCGCGCTCGGCGACGATCTCGCGATGGCGAGTCCGCGCCGCGTCCACGTCCGCGAGTGCTCCAAGCGCGAGCGCCTCGCTGTGGGCACCGACGGGAAGCGGGAGGCGGGCGGCCTCGAATCGATCGGCGAGCCAATCGGGAACGATGAGGTAGCCGATCCGCGCCCCGGCCAGGCCAAAGGCCTTGGCCAGCGACCTCAGAACGACCACGTTCGGCAACCGATCCGTCAGCTCCGCGGCGCTCAGGGCGCGGGGCTGCGTTCTCAGCGCGGCCTCGGCGAACTCGAGGTAGACCTCATCAACGGCAACGACGGCCTGAAGGCCGTCGGCCAGCGACTCGATCTCCGCAAGGGGAAGGAGGTCGGCGGTGGGGTTGTTGGGCGTGCAGATCCAGATGAGCCGCGCCCTCTCGGCGTCGACTACGCGTCGTAGCTCCCCGAAAGGTTGGCGCTCCTGGAGATCACGGCGCGGGACCGCTATCGCGCGTGCGCCAATCAGGCCTGCCTCAACCT
>JALYLE010000237.1 GCA_030774375.1 Chloroflexota bacterium
GATCTCCGATCATGTCGTCGACCTGGTGCGCGCCTTCGCCCGTGTCCGATTCCCCGGGATCGCCGACCAGCCCGTTGCCGAGGGCCGCGTCTGCCAGTACGAGGCGACGCCCGACACGAACTTCATCATCGACAGGCATCCAGCTTGGGAGAACGCATGGATGGTGGGAGGCGGCTCAGGACACGGATTCAAGCACGGGCCGACGATCGGGGAGTACGTCTCGGCGCTCGTCATCGGCGATGAGGCGGCCGCCGCCCAGCTCGCCCCACCCGACAACCGCTTCGCCTTGCGCCCTCGGGAGCGACTGGCCGGAATGCGCACCAGCGGGGCGATCTCGGAGATGCCAGGATCGGCGGGACTCGCCTGATCAGCAGCGTTGCCAGCGTTCCCAGTGTTGACGGCATTTGCCGCAGGGACAACTAACGGCGATTGAGGCGCCTCCTCGGGCCGTTCCGGGGCCTTGAGTTGCCCGGACAGACAAACGTCGGCCATCCAGCGGCCTCTCCTTGGCCGTTAGTTACTTGAGTGGCAAATCCAGCAGAAAAAATCGCGAGCGGGAACTGATTCCCACCCTGCGTTCCGCCCGACGGATCCAATAACGAACAACGGGGTCGATTTCGGGCCTTGGAGGGGGCTGGGTGCCTGATTGGTGCGCCATTGCGGGATTTCTCAGCAACGAGAAGGTCGTGCCTCGTCGTTGGACCCGCCCCACGGAACTTGGCGTCTGGCCCGGGTCGGCCTCAACCTCGCGGCAACTCTTCCTGGGCAGACCCCGCCAGGGCCGCGGCGAAGGCACGGTACGTCTCGGCTGAGAAGAGGACAAAACGCGCCACCTCGAGCGACGTCTCACCACTCAGATGGCCCGACACGACGCGGAGCGCAACCTCGGCGCCCTCCGCAGCGGGATAGCCGTAGATCCCCATGCTGATCGCGGGGAACGCAACGCTCCGTGCGCCCAGCTCGTCGCATAACCTCAGGCAGGACCGATACGCGTCGGCCAGCGACTCGGGCTCACCCTGCGAGCCGCCCCGCCAGACCGGCCCCACGGCGTGCAGGACCCATCGATGCGGCAGCCGGTATGCATCGGTCGCTACGGCGGTGCCGGTTGGCGTTCCCTGTGGATACCGCCGGCGCAGCTCGTCGAGCAGCTCAGGACCCGCGGCCCGATGGATCGCTCCATCGACGCCGCCTCCGCCGCGCAGGGCTGCGTTGGCCGCATTGGCGATGGCGTCGACCCCTTGGGTGGTGATGTCGCCGTCGACCAGCTCCAGG
The DNA here is from genome assembly GCA_030774375.1 of Chloroflexota bacterium. The sequence goes on from JALYLE010000237.1 coordinate 1,273, forward strand.
CGGCGACCGTTGATGAGCCGCGTCTCGATGGGCATCGGTCAGCCAGACGCGCCCACCGCACGCACGGCAGCCACCAGGCCAACGGCGATGAGCAGGCCGAGCAGGAGGTTCCGTCGCCAGGCGACCACTACCACGCAGGCAACCACGGCCACCCATTCGAAGCCGATGTGCAGTGAGGGATGCCGCGCCGCGTCGAGCACGATTCCAACGCTGACGGCCGCGAGGGCGCTGAGCACCGACGGGCCGACGAGCCGCAGGTACTCCAGCGCAATGCGAGGCAGTCGTTCAATGCCGGGCGTGATCAGGGGTAACGCGCGCGAAGGGTAGGTCACCGCAGCCATCAGGAGCGCCAGCCAGACGAAGTTCGTGCTCATGCTGGACGTGAGGCGCTGGATCGCGCTTCCGTTGGGACGGCGATGCCAGCAAGCGGGCCCAGCACGCCCCCGGCGATCAATCCCGCCGCCGGATCCCACGCCAGCGATACGGTCAGTGCGATGGCGACAGCGACTACGGCTGCCACGATGTCGCGCCGCCCCGAGATGAGGCCCACCGCCAGTCCGCCCATGGCGGCCGGGAAGATGACGTCCAGCCCGATCCGCTTCGGGTCCGGTATCGATCCACCGAGTAGCACGCCGGCGGCGGTGGCCGCGTTCCACGGGAGGAAGGTTGCCGCCAACGCGGCAAAGGCGAGGCCGCCCAGGTCGGCGCGCCCGATTCGGTTGAAGTGAGCGATTGACAGCGCGAACGTCTCGTCGGTGAGGAAGAACGCCAGCGTCGCTCGTACCGCTCGGCCGCGGTCGGCGAGGTAGGGCGCCAGCCCTGCCGCGTAGAGCAGGTGGCGGGCATTGAGGAACGCGGTCAGCAGCACG
>JALYLE010000238.1 GCA_030774375.1 Chloroflexota bacterium
GACGCGGCGATGCGCGCCGATGCGAAGGCGGTTCCGGCCGGTCGCACGCTGATCGACGGCAGCGTCAAGGTGACGCCGACCAGCGCCACGTCCGCCGATGGCCAGCTGGTCGCGCAATGTCGTGTCACCGGGCAGACCGCCGCGACGATCGACGTCCAGGCGCTGAAGTCGGAGATCGCCGGTCTGACGGCGGATGAGGCGTATGACCGGCTCGCCTCACTCGGCACGCCACAGATCGACCTCTGGCCGGGCTGGGTCACGGCCGTCCCGCGGCTCGGGTTCCGCGTCGGCATCGTGATCGACGCCCCGCACGGATCGGGATCCGCATCGCCCGCCGCGACCGGGACCGCGTCGCAGTGAAGCTCCTGGGCCTGGATCACGGCTCTCGCCGTATCGGTATCGCCGTGGCCGACACCGAGACAGGCATGGCCTTCGCCCGCCCGGCGTTGCGGCGGCGAGGCGGCGACGCCGACATTGCCGCACTCGTCGACCTTGCGCGTCGCGAGGGCATCGACCGCGTCGTCATGGGACTGCCACGCAACATGAACGGGAGCGAGGGGAGCCAGGCGGACGCTGCACGCCTGTTCGGCGGACAGCTGGCAGCCACCGGCCTCGACGTTGTCCACGTCGACGAGCGCCTGACGAGCTGGCAGGCGGCGGAGGGACTGGCCGCCGCGGGCCGCCGCGTCGACCGGAGGAGCGGTGAGCTGGACTCCGCGGCGGCACGCCTGATCCTGCAAGAATACCTGGACGCCCAGACGACGCCGGGCCGAGGTACGGAGGGCAGATGAACCACGATCAGCGCACGCGGTGGGAGGATCGACAACGCCGCGAGGCCCGCATTCGCGAGCTCCGCGACCAGCGAGCATCGATGGAGCCCCGCCGGCGTCGGTTTCAGCCGCTGATCTTGCTCGGATGGTTCGCCGCCGTGGCCGCGCTGGCAGCCATCGTGATCGCCATCGGTTTCGTGGCCTTCGCACCACGCCTGATGGCCTGGGTGGAGGAGAACCCCGGCCTGATCAGGCAGGGGGTTGTCCTCAACTTCGTCGAGTGGTACCAGCCCGCCGCGCTCGCCGATGTTCCCGCGGGCACGAGCAAGCAGCGCATCACGATCGAGGTCCCCACGGGTGCGAGCGACTCGGGTATCGCACAGATCCTGGTGGCGAAGGGCGTGATCCGCAGCGAGCTCACGTTCCAGTACTACGTCTACCAGGCTGGACGTGAAGGGACGTTGCAGGCGGGCACCTACGATCTATCGCCCTCGCTCACGCCGTCGCAGATCGTTGCCGCACTCCGCCAGCTGAAGGGGACCGAGGTCAAGATCAGGATCCAGGAGGGATGGCGTCTGGAGCAGATCGTCGGTTACCTTGGCACGACCCGCCTCACCATGAACCTCGAGGACTTCACGCGCCTGGTCAAGGATCCCCCGGCCGACCTGTTGAAAAAGTACGCCTTCTTCAACAACCTGCCCGTGGGCCGCACGCTCGAGGGCTACCTCTTCCCCGACACGTATCAGGTCGATGCCAACACGACGGCGCGTGCGCTCGTCGAAAGGCTGCTGGACACCTTCAACCAACGCCTCTCGCCGGCGCTGCGCACCGGAATCGCTAAGCAGAGCATCGGCGCCAGAGTGCTGACCATCGACCAGGCCGTCGCCCTGGCGAGCATCGTGGAGCGCGAGGCGGTGAAGGACAGCGAGCGGGCGCTGATCGCTGGCGTCTACCTCAACCGCATGAACACCGGTGGCGAGACGGCATACCTGCTTCAGGCCGATCCAACCCTGCAATGGGCGCTGGCGACCCAGAAGTACGTTCTGACCGACAAGCCCGTCCCGATCAGCCGCTGGGCGAAGGTTGTCTGGTGGCCGCCGCTGCAGACCGGCGGAGCACAGGTGAAACTCATACCCGGGCTGCTTGGCTACCAGACCTACGTGCATGCGCTGCTTCCGCCGACACCAATCGCGGCGCCGCGGCTGGCGAGCCTGGCGGCACTGGCGGCCCCGAACAGATCCGCCGGGTACTTCTTCTTCGTGGCCGCCTGTCCCGACGGCAAACGCGACGGCTCGCACTACTTCGCCAAGACCTACGCCGAGCAGCAGGCCAACATCGCCAAGGCAAACGCCGAATGTCCTCCCGGCTGATCGCGGAGCCGCCAATCCCGGCCACCGTCGATCGCACGACCAGGCTGCGCGCCGACCTGACGGCGGCCGGCCTCGACGCGATGCTGGTGAGCGGAACGGCGGGGAAGCGATACCTGTCGGGCTTCGTCCTGCAGGCCGGGGAGGAGTGGACCTCCGGCTATTCGGGCACGCTCCTTGTCACCCACGACCGTCAGATCCTGCTCGCTGACGCGCGCTACACCGAGCAGGCGCAGGCTCAGACCGCCGGATGGGATGTCCGCAGGACACGCAACGGGATCGGCGTCGAGCTCGCTGCCCTCATGAAGGAAGGTACGATCCGTCGCTGCGGAGCGGAGGCCGCGGTCCTGCCTCACGCCGATTGGACGGCGATCCAGGATGCGTCGCCTGCCACCGAGCTGGTTCCGTTCGACGAGCGCCTCAATGCCCCGCGGCGCATCAAGGACGCCGACGAGCAGGCGGCGATCGCCCGGGCCTGCGCACTGACCGACGCCTGTTTCGACCACCTTCTCGAGACGGTCCGGCCACCCATGACCGAGCGAGAGATCGGCTGGGAGATTGCGGGTTGGTTCAGGTCGCATGGGGCCGAGGCGCTCGCCTTTGAACCGGGTGTGCTCATCGGTGCTCGAGCCTCGATGCCACATGGCCACCCATCGGATGCAGCGCTTGGTCTGGGCGAGGCGTTGCTGATCGACTTCGGGTGCCAGGTCAACGGCTATCGGTCTGACATGACGCGCACCATCTTCGCCGGCGAGCCGTCAGACGAGGCGCGACGCCTCCATGAGCTCGTGTGGTCGGCCCAGCAGGCTGCCTACGCGGCCCTGGCTGTGGGAATCACCGGCACCGCGGTCGATGCCGCAGCACGCGCGGTGATCGCTGGCGCGGGCCTGGGCGAGGCGTTCAGCCACGGGCTCGGCCACGGCATCGGCCTCGAGACGCACGAGGAGCCGCGGCTGCTGACCTGGGATCGGCCGCTCGAAGCCGGGATGGTCTTCACCCTGGAGCCTGGCGTCTACCTGCCGGGCCAGATCGGCATCCGCATCGAAGACGATGTGCTGCTGACGCCTGATGGACCCCAGCGACTCACGCGGTCGAGCCGCGACGTCATCGTCATCTGAGCCTACGGGAGAGCGCCCCGCGTGATCACGACCGGCGACATCAGGAAGGGCGTCATCATCGAGCTCGACGGCGAGCTGATGAAGGTCCTTGACTGGAGCCACATCAAGATGGCTCGCGGGTCAGCGCAGGTCCGCCTCAAGCTCCAGAACGTGCGCAAGGGCGACATCGTCGAGCGTACCTTCCAGGCCGGAACGCGCTGGCCGCGAGCGCGCGTTGAACTGCGCAGAGTCCAATACCTCTACACCGATGGCGATGCGTACCACTTCATGGACGCCGAGACATATGACCAGTTCGCGGTCCGGGCCGCGATGCTCGGCGAGGATCGCCTCTATCTGAAGGAGAACACCGACGTCTTCGTGTCGAGCTACTCAGGCGAGATCCTGGGCGTCGACCTGCCCGTGACCGTCGACCTCACCGTGACCGATACCGAGCCCGGCTTTGCGGGCGACACGGCCGCTGGCGCACGCAAGGCGGCAACCCTGGAGACGGGGCTGATCGTGCAGGTCCCACTCTTCATCAATCCTGGGGACACGCTCCGGATCGACACCCGGACCGGCGAATACATGACGCGGGTGCAGTAACAATCATGAGCTCCGAAGCGCAGCAGGCCACGCTCTGGGAGGCGCCGCGCGCCGCGCCGCGCATCTTTCGCGTCAGCGATCTGAACCGCCGCGTCCGAACGCTGCTCGATGGCGACCCAACGCTCACGGACGTTTGGGTCGAGGGCGAGGTGAGCGCTCCGAGCTTCCCGCCGTCGGGGCACTGCTTCTTCACGCTGAAGGACTCGGGATCGCAGCTGCGGGCGGTGCTCTTTCGGGAGGAGCTCGCGCGCTCGCCGGTCCGTCCCGAGCATGGACAGGCGGTGATCTGCCACGGGCGAGTCCGCGTGTACGAGCCGCAGGGCACCTACCAGCTCTACGTCGAATCGATCACGCCGGCCGGTGCGGGCGACCTCCACGCGCAATACGAGGCGCTGCGCGTGCGGCTCGCCGCCGAAGGCCTGTTCGCTGAGGAGCGAAAGCGGCCGCTGCCGCGCTGGCCGCGCCGCATCGGCGTCGTCACCTCACCGATCGGGGCGGTCTGGCAGGACATCCGCAACGTGCTGCGTCGGCGGTACCCAATCGTCGAGCTCGTCCTCTCGCCGACCGTCGTCCAGGGCGCCACGGCTGCGCCCGCGATCGTGCGCGCCCTCGAGCGCGTCTACGGTGTCGTGGACCTCGACCTCGTCATCCTGGCCCGCGGCGGCGGCTCGCTCGAGGACCTCTGGCCGTTCAATGACGAGCGGGTCGTGCGCGCGGTGGCGGGCAGCCCGCAGCCGATCCTGGTCGGGGTGGGGCACGAGAGTGACGTGACCCTGGCCGACTTCGCCGCCGACGTGCGAGCGCCCACGCCGAGCGCGGCGGCGGAGCTTGCCGTCCCCGACGGCAGTCAGCTGCCGGCCATCCTGGCGCGGCTGCGCGATCGCTCGGCGACGGCCCTGGCCGCGCGCATCTCGGACCGGCGCCGGCTGTTCGCGACGGAGGCACGCGCTCTCGCTGCGGCAGCGCCGGACCTCGCCGCCGGGCGCCAACGGGCCGCAGAGCTCGTGGATCGAGGTCATCGCGCCCTCGTTGGGCGCGCCGAGCGGGAGCGTGCCGTGCTGGCCGGTCTGGCTGACGGCCTGCGAGCCCTGGGTCCGATCGCGACCCTGGCTCGCGGCTACGCCGTCGCACGACTGCCGAATGGCCAGATCGTCCGGAACCCGGACGAGGCCTCGATTGGCGACCACCTGGAGGTTGTCGTGGCGGAGGGCAGCCTCGGCACCCGCGTCGAAACGACGTCACGGCGCGAGGCCGAGGAGCTGCTGACATGAACCTCGCGGAACTGACCGACGACCAGCTTGCTGCAAAGCCGTTCGACGAGCTCGTCGTCGAGCTGCAGCGGATTGTGAACGCGCTCGAAGCAGGCAGCACCGGGCTCGAGGAGAGCATCGCCCTCTACCGCGACGGGCTCCGTCTGCATGCGGCATGCGAGCGACGCCTTCGCGAGGCTGAGCTCACGATCGCCGAGCTCGGGCGGCGCGGGCTCGCAGGGGCCGAGCCCGATGCGGCTGATCCGGCCGCCCAGCCGGCGACGACGGCGGAGGCGTCCGCCGCGCCCGGTGCGGCAGAGGGCTCGGGGAGCGAGTCGCCCGGCTGACCCAGGGGCCGAGTCGCCAAATAGAGCCATGTCGGGCCAGCGGCTTATGATCGGGCCATGCCCAAGATCCGCCTCGACCAGCTCCTCGTCGGTCGGGGACTGGCTCGATCACGCGCGGAGGCTCAGGCCCTCCTGCTCGCCGGTCGCGTCGAAATGTCGGGCCGCGGCAGTCGGATCCTCAAGCCGGGACAGATGGTCGATCCAGGCGTAGCCGTCGCGGTGGTGGCCGGCCCGCGCTGGGCCTCGCGGGGCGGCGAGAAGCTCGAAGCCGCGCTCGATGCGTTCGAAATCGCCGTCGCCGGCCGGGCGTGCCTCGATTCGGGAGCTTCGACGGGCGGCTTCACCGACGTCCTGCTGGCTCGGGGCGCGCGCATCGTTTACGCCGTCGATGTCGGGCGAGGGCAGCTCATCGACAGGCTCCGGCGCGATCCGCGCGTGGTGAACATGGAACGCACCAACTTGCGCAGCCTCGAAGCGCTGCCTGAGCCCGTTCAGCTCGCGACCCTCGACCTGTCGTTCATCGGCCTTCGCCCGGTGCTGCCGGCCGTGCGTCACTTGCTGACCGAGGACGGTGAGGTTGTGGCCCTCATCAAGCCCCAATTCGAGGCCGGCCGTGGCGTCGTGCCGCGAGGAGGCGTCCTCCACGACCCGGCCATCCATCGCGAGGTGCTCCTGAGGTTCGGTGCCGACCTGCCAGGCGCCGGCTTCCGCCCAATAAGCCTCCTTCAGTCACCGATCAGCGGCACCGACGGGAACGTCGAATTCCTTGCCCACCTCGCGGCGGGTGCGGCGTTCCGGCCCGCGGCCGGTCCGGCAGCCGCCGCAGAGCGCCAGAGGGATGAATCCCGCTGGATCGACGCCGTTGACGCTCTGACGCCCATCGCGCGTTGAACGCCGCGTATTACGATGCGCCGCGTGAAACGGCGGGGTGAGCGGAGCGCGCGGGTCGAACAACTAAGCGTCTTCGAGGGGCTCGAGGCGGGCGCCCTGGCGCCCATGCCGGCGCCGGACACGATGCGCCAGATTGTCTCGCTGCGGATGCCGGACGCGTTGATCGAGCGCCTCGAGGCCGCCGCCCACTCCCGCGGCGTCTCACCGTCGAGCCTGATGCGCGCTTTCATCGCGGCCGGCCTGGATCGTTCGTACGCCGCGGTCACAGAGTTCGAGCTGGCGGGGGAGCTGGCGGCGCTCCGGCGTCGCGTAGACGAGATCGCAGACCGGCTGGCGATGGAGTCGGTGACGCCTAGCCGGATGACGCCTGGGGAATTGGCGCCGGGCGCAGAGACTGCCGGCGGCGCCTGATGGGCGACGTGCGGAGAGTGGGTTTCGCCCGGAACCCGCACAGTCCCCAGGTCGGCGAGGTGTTGGCGCGGGGGCAAGCCTGGTGCGCCGCGCACAACGTCGAGTCGTGGGACGTCCCGTCTGACGACCACGAGGCACTCGCTGCGGCGGCCGTGGGGAGCGACCTGATCTGTGTTCTGGGCGGGGATGGCACGTTCCTCCGTACCGCGCGCGCCATCGGCGACTCGGGCGTGCCGGCTTTGGGAGTCAACCTGGGGCGGGTAGGCTTCCTGGCCAAGGTCGAGACCGCGGACCTCGAGCACGCTCTCGACCAGGTCGCCGCCGGCGAATATCGGGTCGAGGAGCGCTTTCGGATTTCGGCCACCCTGCTGCGTGTCGACGGCAGCTCCGAGACGAATGCCTGCCTCAACGAGGTGGTCGTTGCGCGAGGGCCGGTGGTGCGCATGATCGAGGTCGAAGTGGAGGTGTCCGGCAGTCACCTGGCGACGTATGTGGCCGACGGGGTCGTCGTCGCCACTCCGACCGGGTCGACCGCCTACAGCTTCAGCGCCGGCGGCGCGATCCTGGACCCGCGGCTGCGGAACATGGTGATCACCCCGGTCGCCGGCTATCTCTCGCCGCTGCGAAGCGTGATCGCCGGCGAGGAGCACGTCGTTCGTCTAACGCTGCGCGAGACGCACGACACGGCGATCGCTTCCCTCGATGGCCAGATCGACCTGCCGATGCAGCCCGGCGACCGGGTGGAGGTTCGCGCACTGCCGGTCCCGCTACGCCTTGTCGAGCTTGAGGGCGCCACGCCGTTCTACGATCTGCTGCGCACGAAGGCATCGGTGCTGCCCTACTGATGGCACTCATCGAGCTGGCTGTCAGCAACCTGGCGGTCATCGAATCGGCGCGGCTGCAGCTCGGCCGTGGACTCGTGGTTGTCACCGGAGAGACCGGCGCGGGCAAGTCCCTGGTCGTCGATGCCCTGGCGCTGGCGCTCGGCGCACGAGCCGCGAGCGACCTGGTGCGGAGTGGCTCGCCATCGTTGCGGGTCGAGGCCATATTCGACGACGCGCCGCGCGATCCGGACGACCCGCTCGACGAGCTCGTCGACCTCGGAGAGGGGCAGTTGATCGTGAGCCGCGAGGTGTTCGCGGACGGGCGCTCGGTCGCCCGCGTCAACGATCGAACCGTGACGGTCAGCGCCCTGGCCGCGTTCGGTCGACGCCTGGCCGAGATCCACGGCCAGCACGAGCACCAGCGCCTCTTCGCGACGGAGCGACAGCTCGCCCTGCTCGACCGATTCGGCGGCAATGACGCGCTCCTTGCCGCCGTCTCGGAGGCCTGGCGCAGCTGGCGCTCGCTCGTCGCCCACGCAGCGGAGCTCGTGACCGATCCAGCCGAGCTCGAGCGCCGGGTGGAACTGCTCCGGCACGAGGTCGCCGAGATCTCCGATGCCCATCTCGTGGCGGGCGAGGACGAAGTGCTGATCGGCCGGGTGCGGGCCGCGCAGAACCTGGAGACGGTGGCGCGTTCGGTCGCCGAGGCGGTGCGCATCCTGCAGCGCGAAGGGGGAGCGCTCGATGCCATCCGCGCCGCCCTGACCCAGCTGGAGGGCGCGGCAGAGCACGACGAGCGCTTCGCCGAGCTGGCGACGCGCGGCCAGGGCATCGTGGCGGAGGGTACCGAGCTCGCTCGCGACGCGGCCGCGCTGGGCGAGCAGCTGGAGATGGATCCGGCGACGCGAGCGCATATCGAGGAGCGGCTGGGCTTGATGTACGACCTCAAGCGCAAGTACGGCGAGTCGATCGAGGCGATCCTGGTCGCTGGCCGCGAGGCGGCCAGCGAGCTCGCCCGGCTCGAGGACCAGGAGGCGCTGCGGGAGGGACTCCGCCGGGACGAGGCGCGGGCCCGCGCGCTCCTCGACGAGACATCGGCGACGTTGGGAGCGGCGCGCCGGCGAGCCGCCGTGCGGCTCACGGAGCTCGTCAACGCGGAGCTGCCGCCGCTCGGCCTCCCCGCGGGCGCGTTTGGAATCGAGATTATGCCTACGGAGGTCGGTCCGAACGGCGGCGACTGGGTCGAGTTCCGATTTGCGCCCAATCCCGGCGAGCCGCCCCGTCCCCTGGCGCGAATCGCGTCCGGCGGCGAGGCGAGCCGCCTGAGCCTCGCGCTCAAGGTGGTCCTCGCCACAGCCGATGAGACGCCCGTCCTCATCTTCGACGAGGTGGACGCCGGCGTCGGCGGTCGGAATGCCGGATCACTCGGCGAGCGGCTCCGGGCCCTCTCGGAGTACCACCAGGTCTTGTGCGTGACCCACCTGCCACAGGTAGCCGCCTTCGCAGACATGCACCTCCACGTCGGCAAGCGGGTGGACGGTGGCCGGACGTACACGGAGGCCCGGGTCCTGTCGGTCGAAGAGCGCGCCACCGAGCTCGCCGCGATGCTGGCGGGCGAGGGCGCCGGCGGCGAGGCACAGGCGGCGGCGGAGGCGCTCCTCCGCGCCGCGGCGATGTCAGGCCCGCAGGAACGCTGAGGTCCTTCGGTGGCGGTGCTGGCTGACTCCGCGCTGGGCGGCGCGATTGATGCCTTCCTGCTCGAGCTGCGGGTCGAGCGCGGACTGTCGCCGCTGACGATCGCCGCCTACCGGCGCGACCTTGTGCAGTTCGCGACGACGGCCGATTCGGGGTGGCGCACGGCGCCCGATTCCGCACGTCACTTCCTGGATGGGCAGCGGAGCGCCGGGCGGCGAGCCACGACGCTGGCGCGCAAGGCGGCCGCGGTTCGCGCCTTCTACGGCTTCGCCCAGCGCGAGGGGGTCGTCAGCCGCGACGTCGCCACGCTCGTCGAGTCACCCCGCCCAGGGAGTTACCTCCCCGACGTCCTGGCCACGGACCAGGTGCTCGCGATCCTCGACGCCATCCCTCTCGACGACCCCGTCGGAATCCGGGACATGGCGATCCTCGAGCTGCTGTACGCCTGCGGCCTGCGCGTCAGCGAGCTGACCGGGCTCGACATGGATCGGTTGGACTTGCGGAACCAGCAGGTGCGAGTGATTGGCAAGGGGAACCACGAACGGCAAGTGCCGATGGGGGAGCCGGCGCGGGACCGACTGCATCGGTACGTGGGCGGGCCGCGCGCCCAATGGACCACACGGCGTCCGACGCCGGCGGTCTTCGTCAATCAGCGGGGGTCGCGCCTCAGCCGCGAATCGGTCTGGCGCCTCGTCCGTCGCCGAAGTGAGGCGGCGAACGTCGGCGTGCGCGTCTCGCCGCACACCTTTCGTCACTCGTTCGCGACCCACCTGCTGGAGGGTGGAGCCGATCTGCGGGTGGTCCAGGCGCTGCTGGGCCATGCTAGCATCAGCACAACCCAGCTCTACACGCACCTGACTGGCGAGCGCCTGCGCGAGGTGTATGCGCGGGCACACCCGCGAGCATGATCGCCACCCACCCGTTCGCAGCAAGCGGAGCGCGCCGATGAGTTACGCCCGGACCCTTCTCAGCCGCGGGGAGGAGGTCGTCTTCGAGAGCCGCCAGCATTGGTTCGCGGTGGTGGCGCACACCTGGGGTTTCATCATCGCCGCCATCCTGGCCCTTGCCGTCGCCATCTGGGCGGCGTCGCGGCCGAGCAGCGAATCGCTTGGGACGCTTGGCCAGATCATCGAGATCGCCGCACTGCTCGTGCTGCTAGGCTCCCTGGCCCGCATCGGCCTCATCATCTGGGCCTGGCGCAATCAGGAGTGGCTGGTCACGAACCGTCGGATCATCAAGTCGCAGGGGATCCTGAACAAGTCGATGGGGGATTCGAGCCTCGAGAAGGTGAACGACGCGATCCTCAGCCAAAGCATGATCGGTCGCCTGGTGGGCTACGGGAACCTCGAAATCCTTACCGCCGCCGAAGAGCCATCGAGCGTCAGCGACTTCCCGATGCTTGCCGATGCGGTGCAGTTCAAGATCGCGATGCTCAACCAGAAGCACGCGCTCGAGTTCCCCGACGAAGCGCCTCCCCCTGTACAGAGGCCGGCCGCCCCACCCCTGATGCAGCGGCCAGCGCCGATGCCACCCCGCGCCGGCTCGGACCGCGTGCAGGAGGTGCGTCCCGAACCGGAGCCCTCGTTGGCTCCCGTTCCGTCATCCGAGCCGGTCGCCACGCCAGCGACGGCCGCCACGCCAGCGGACGATCCAGCGTCCACCCTGGAACGGCTCGCGGGGCTGCGCGACCGCGGCCTCATCACGCCGGAAGAGTACGAAGCCAAGAAGCGCGACATCCTGGAGCGGATGTAGGTGGGTGACGCTCGCCTCGGCGCGCTGCCGGACGGGATCTACGGCCAGGAACTCGAACGACGGATCGACGAGGCCGCCGCTGCGCTCAGAGCTCGCCTTGCGGCGTTGGCTGGCGGCGACGAGCCTCGCCTGGCGTTCGTATTGGGGAGTGGGCTGGGAGGCATCGTAGACCTCCTCGACCCCCACCCGCGGCTGCGGATCTCATACGCGGAGCTGCCCCACATTCCGGTCGGGACGGTCGCGGGGCACGCCGTCGAGGTGGTGGCCGGGCGGGCCGGCGGAATCACGGTCCTAGTCCTCTCCGGTCGAGCGCATCCCTACGAAGGCCACTCACAGCGCGAGGCGACGATCCTCCTTCGCGCGTGCATCACGCTCGGCGTGGGAACCGTCGTCCTGACCAACGCCTCGGGAGGGCTCAACCCAAACTTCGAGGCCGGCGATGTGATGCTGATCCGCGACGTCATCAACCTGTCCGGCGACAATCCGCTGGTCGGCCCGAATCTGGATCGGCTTGGTCCGCGCTTCGTACCGATGACCGACGCATTCGACGGGTTCCTGCGCGACCAGGCCAAGGCGGCGGCGGCCCGCGCCGGGGTGGCGATCCGCGAAGGCGTCTACGTCATGCTCACTGGTCCCGCATATGAGACGCGCGCCGAGATGGGGATGCTGCGCACGATGGGCGCCGATGCGGTCGGGATGAGCACCGTTCCCGAGGTGCTCGTCGCCCGACACGCCGGCGTCCGCGTTCTCGGGTTCAGCGTCGTAACGA